>JAZLJE010000168.1:0-6222 GCA_045617705.1 Ruminococcus sp. | reverse complement strand
ACCAGACCGCCGTGGCACGAAAGTTCAACAACATTTTCGCCCGTGTAACTGTGGGGTGCCAAAAAAACGGTTGCAACACATTCGTCAATTTTTTCATTGTTACTGACAATTTTTCCGTAAGCACAGGAATAGCCTTCAAGGTCACGAAGATATTTCTTTCCATAAGGAACGAAAATTTTATCGCAGATTTCAACGGCTTTGTCGCCAGATACTCTTATAACCGAAATACCCGCACTACCAAGGGCCGTGGATATGGCGGCTATTGTACTGTTTTCCATAATTCCTCCAAAATAAAAGGGCGGATTGCTCCGCCCTTAACAACCGTAGTCGCCCTGACGAGCAACAATTATTTATCAATTCTGCCGTAAAGTCCCATATCTCCGCCTTCGTTAAGCGGTTTACGGTCGGGATTTACTTTCGGTGCATTGTACTTTGGTCCTCTGTTGTAAGGTTTTCTGCCTCTGTTTCCCCTGTAGTTTCCTCTTGCTTTCGGGTCAACACCGATAACAACATGACGGTTAAGGTTTTCGCCTTCGCTCCAAGATGTTGCACCGTTTACTTTCTGAACGGCTGTATGAATAATTCTTCTTTCGTATGGGTTCATCGGCTCCAAAGAAGATTTTTTACCTGTCTTAACTGCTTTTAGAGCAAGTTTTCTGCCTAAAACTTCGAGAGTCTTTTCTCTCTTTTCGCGGTAGTCGCCTGTGTTGATTGTTACTCTTGAATATGAACTGTCAACATGGTTTGCTACCAGGCAAGCGAGATACTGCAAAGCGTCTAATGTGTCGCCTCTTCTGCCGATAATAAAGCCGACATCGTCGCCTTCTATATCAATGATAATGCCTTTGTCACTTTCTTTGACATCCATTGTGATGCCCTGAAGTCCCATACAGTCGATAATGCTCTGCAAATAATCGGCTGCGGCATCGGCGGGAGTGAGTTTCTTAAAAACTCTTACCTTTGCGGGATGACCTCCGAAAAGGCCGAGAACTTTTTTGCCCTGCATTTCTATAATTTCAAAATCTATTGTATCATCATAAGTTTCTACGCCTAACTGTGCACAAGCAGCGGCTTTTGCTTCTTCAACGGTTGCTCCCGTTGCGATTGCTTCTTTTAACACTTTTACACCTTCTTTATAAATTTTGGTGGTTTTCTTTATTTCTTTTTCTTATTGTTTTTATTTTGTGCCGGTGAAGAAAATTGCGGAATATATTTTACTTTTGCTTCGTTTTGCTCCATTAATGCGATATGCTGTGCTTCGGCTTTCGCGGTAATCATCTGCGGTGAGAACATCTTGTAGAGAATTAGTGACTGAACAAAACTGAAAACAGTTGAACAAATCCAGTAGAAACCTACTGCGGCGGGAACTGTATAAGCAATCCACGCGGTGATGAAAGGAAATACGATAAACATACCTTTCATACAGCCCTGCTGACCTTGCATCGGGCTTCCGTTCATAGTCATCAAAATAAGTTGAGAGCCGATTGAAGTAACAAGACACAAAACGGGAATAAGCATAATCCAGGTGAAAATTCCCTCTGTCTTTGGGGTGGAAAGTAAATCGAGTCCCAAGAAGTTAAATCCGCCGGAAAGCGTTTTTATTTTTGCAATTTCATCGCCTGAAAGAATAGATGTTACTGTCGAATTATTTACCAAAACATCGTAAGACTTCGGATTAGAGAAAAGTCTGATTACATCTATTTCAGAATAGAGGTTAGTCGAATTAACTGCGATACCCGGAATTTGATTGACATAGGTCATCAAAGAGGTAATCTTATCTCCTGCGATATGGAGAGTATTTGTCAGCGGTCTTACAACGGAATAATAAATACCGAGCATAACAAAAAGCGGAATAAGGGAAGTAAGACAGCCGGAAAAAGGAGACATATTCTCTTTTTCATAAAGTTTCTGAATTTCTTCGTTATATTTTTGTTTGTCGTTTCCGTATTTTTCTTTGAGTTCTTTTTGTTTTGCCTGCATACGGGAATTCGCTGCCATTTGCTTTTGCTGTTTTAACGACGGCTGGAACAAAATAACTTTGAACAAAAGCGTAAAAAGAATAATGGCAACGCCGAAATTATTTACGAGATTAAATGCTCCCCACAGGACATATCCGAAAATAGAACCGAAAAAATTAAAAATTGCGGTCATAGTTTAACCTTTCGTTGTTATTTATCAGGTTTTTCGGGTACGGGGTCATATCCGCCTTTTGAAAAAGGATTACAACGCAATATTCTCCATATTGCAAGCATAGTTCCCTTGAAAGCCCCGTGCTTTTCAATCGCTTCGACAGCATAGTGAGAACAGGTAGGATGATATTTACATCTCGGCGGAGATAACGGTGAAATGGCTTTTTGATAAAACCTGATGAGTCTGATAAGTATTTTTTTCATAATTATTTGAGCATTCCTGCCGATTGCAGGTGCTTTTTCATAGCGGCGTATATATCGGTGCTTTTTTTGTACGGTGTTTTCTGCCTTGCAACAAAAACGATATCCGTGTTACTTTCTTCTACTTCACCCATAAGTTTGTAGTATGCTTCTCTGATAATTCTTCTGCACCTTGCACGCTGTACTGCATTTCCGATTTTCTTTGATGTGGTGATTCCTATACGAAGGTTACCTATTTTGTTTTTATTTACATAAGTGACAAGTTCGGGCGAAACAAAACTTTTGCCCTTTTTGTATGCTCTTAAAAAAGAGTTGTTGTCTGTTATAGCGGAAATCTTTTTCATAACACACCTTGGCGAAAATGCTTCTTAATATTCGTCAAACAAAATAAGACCACTTTGCGAGTGGCCTCAATCTTAGTATGACAGTTGCTTTCTGCCCTTGGCTCTTCTTCTTGCTAAAACTTTTCGTCCGTTTGCCGTGGACATTCTCTTTCTGAAGCCGTGCTCTTTTTTTCTGTGGATTTTTTTGGGCTGATAGGTTCTCAGCATCTCAATCCCTCCTTTCGGGTACATAACCTTACAAAATAGCATTATATATTAAATCTTATATATAGTCAACTAAAATTTATAAAAAACACCAAAAAAAATCATATATTTTATTTTTATCCGAAAAGCCATTTTTCAGGCATACAATATATAGTATAAATCTAACAAATTGACCACAATTTACAGTAATAAAAAAGGCTCGTTTCAGAGAATAAATATATATAGTAAATATTTACTTATATATTGTGAAAAACTTGTTGATTTTTTCAACAATTATTGCTATACTATAAAATAGTGTAATTTGTACCTTTTGGAATTTTTTAGATTATGATTTTTATAAAGGAGGACCTTATATATGGAAAACTTTACAGAAGGCTGGAACATCATCTGTAAATACATTAAAGACGAAGAAAAAATTGCCGATATTGCTTACAAAACCTGGATAAGCCGTATTGAACCGATAAACATAGATTTTGAAAATAATGAAATCACTTTGCTTGTCCCGAATGATTTTCACAGACAAACTATCAACCACCGTTATCTTCCGATACTTGAAGAAGCATACAACGATGTTTTCGGTACTGTATTCAAAACAACTTTGGTTATTCCCGAAGAAAATGACAAGGTAGTTTCCGATGAATTTTTAAGTGATGAAAATTCTGCAAACGCCGGTTATGAATTTACCTTTGATACCTTTATCGTAGGTTCATCAAATAAATTTGCTCACGCTGCCTGTCTTGCCGTTGCTCAAAATCCCGCCGGTGCTTATAACCCTCTTTTTCTTTACGGTAATTCGGGACTCGGTAAAACTCACCTGCTTTACGCAATAGGAAATGAAATCAAAAAGAATTTTCCAAATAAAAGCATTGTTTATATCAAAGGCGACGATTTTACAAATGAACTTATAGTATCGCTCGGAAAAGGTAAAGATGCTATGGCACAATTTCGTCAAAAATACAGACAGGCTGATGTTCTTTTGGTTGATGACGTTCAGTTTATCGGCGGTAAAGAAAGTACACAGGAAGAATTCTTCCATACTTTCAATACATTATACGAAGCAAAAAAACAGATAGTATTGACATCTGACCGCCCGCCGAAAGAAATCAAAACTCTTGAAGACAGACTTCGCACCCGTTTTGAGTCGGGACTTATCGCAGATGTTCAACCGCCTGATTTGGAAACACGAATTGCTATTATTAAACGCAAGGCTGAAATTTTAGGTTTTGAAATTCCAAACGAAGTCTGCGAATTTATTGCAAATAAACTTAAATCAAATATCCGTCAACTTGAAGGCGTAGTTAAAAAACTCAAAGCAAGATACCTACTTACGGGAGAAATTCCTTCAATTCATTCCGCAAATGAAGTTATCTCGGATATTCTCAATAACGACGCTCCTCCGGAACTCACGGTCGAAAAAATTATTGATGAAGTTGCAAGAACTTTCGGAGTTGAAGCAAAAGATATTCGTTCTCAAAAATCAAGAAGACAGAATATCAACAAACCACGACAGATTGCTATTTACATAGTAAGAGAACTTACCTCCCTCACTATGGAAAATATTGGTAAAGAATTCGGCGGAAAACACTATTCTTCTATCGTCTATGTTGTTCAGACAGTTGAGAAAAATATCAAAACCGACACCCAACTTCGTGAAACAATTGAAGATATTATTAAAAATATCCGTGACAGATAATTCAACAATTTTTTCCACTTTAACTCCACATAATTTAACATAATGTTGATAACTTATACAAAATCATTTATTTTTCAACATTACAACATTTTTTAGTATTTCATTATATTAGAAATTTGTGTTGATGTTTATCGCGATTTTTTAAGATATTAACAATTTCACCTTACCTACTATTACTACTAAATATATTATATATAATCATATCATTACATTCATTTTTTTATTGAAAGGATAATTACTATGAAATTCACCTGTATGAGAACAGATTTATCAAATGCTGTTTCCAATGTAGTCCGCGCCGTATCCACAAAAGGAACTATCCCTGCACTTGAAGGTATTTTAATCAAAGCATATAATAACAAACTCGTTTTATCGGGCTATGACCTCGAAATCGGAATTACAACTACTGTTGATGCAACCGTTACCGATGAAGGAGAAATCGTTGTTTCGGCAAAACTCTTTTCCGATATTGTCAGAAGACTTCCCGAAGAAATCGTTTGTATTGAAACCGACGACAGACTTATTACCTACATAACATCAGGTCAGGCAAATTATCAAATAGTAGGTATTTCTTCTGCTGATTTTCCCGAACTTCCTACTTTTGAAGAAACAGATAAAATAGTTATCAAAGCGGAACTTCTCAAAAATATGATAAGACAGACTATATTTGCTGTTTCCGATAATATGGCTAAACCTGTCTATACAGGCTCACTTTTTGATATTGAAGACAAAGTTTTAAAAATCGTATCTGTTGACGGTTTTCGAATGGCAATAAGAGAAGAAGCAGTTGACTGTGAAAGCAAAAATAAATTTATTGTTACCGGTAAAACACAAAGAGAAATTCTAAAACTTATCACAGACGACGAAAAAGATGTTGAAATCATTATCGGTCAAAGACAAATTATCTTCAAAATAGAAAATTACAGCATAATTTCCCGTCTTATTGAAGGTAACTTCCTTGATTATAAAAGCACTTTGCCGAAAACAAATCAAAGTGAATTTGTTATTAATACAAGAATTCTTTGTGCTGCGGTTGAAAGAATGTCTTTGCTTACAAATGAAAAAATTCAGTCACCCATAAAATGTACTATTTCTGCAAATGAGATTAAGTTTTCCTGTTCTACTTCCGTAGGTAAAGCAAATGATGTTCTGCCCGTTTCTCTTATCGGTCAGGAAGTTGAGATAGGATTTAATAACAGATATATGCTCGACGCATTGAAAAATGCCGACACCGACGAAGTAAAAATTATTTTAAACGGTGCTTTGTCACCTATTCTTATCAAACCGATAAATTCCGATAGTTTTACTTTCCTTGTTGTTCCGATGAGGCTTTCCTGATGATAGAAGTAAAAAAACCGCAAAATTTACAAAATAAAGATGATAATTATATCAGACTTGATAATTTACTGAAATTTTCCGGTTTAACAGACACAGGCGGCCAGGCAAAATTCGTTATACAAAACGGTGAAGTTAAAGTCAACGGCGAAGTATGCACCCAAAGAGGGAAAAAACTATACTGTGGTGACAGCGTTGAATATAATAATGAAATTTTAGAGGTAACTTTTAATTGATAGTAAAAAAACTTGAATTT
>JAZLJE010000167.1:0-8075 GCA_045617705.1 Ruminococcus sp. | reverse complement strand
ACATCCACTTTTTTGTCCATTTTGTGTGGATCGTGAAAAACATAAGGCAATTCATCAAAAGAAAAATCAGCTTTTTTGTCTTCAATAAACTGTACCGTATTTTCTGTTTGAAATAGATTAATTTGTGAATTAACAAGTTTTTCTTGAATAAAGGGTTTAAACTCTTTATTGATTTCATATCCGATAGAGTTTCTATTCAAATTTTTTGCTGCAAGCGAAGTTGTTCCGCTTCCCAAAAACGGATCAAAAACAGTTTCTCCCACAAACGAAAACATCTTAATAAGGCGTTTTGGTAATTCTTCAGGGAACATTGCAATGTGACCATATTGCTTTACACCATTAAATTTCCAATGTGATGAAAAATATTGATTCCATTCATCTTTTGTAATTTCAGATGCTTTTTTTTGTTCTATCGTTGGTTTAGGTGCATTTCCTAATTTTTTAAATAAAAGAATAAATTCATAATCCATTTTCAAAATCCCGTTACGAGGATATGGAAAACTACCCATAATTGCACCGCCACCAGATGTATTCATCGTAGTAGTTTTCTGCCAAATGATAGCACCCATATAATCCATTCCCAACGATTCACAAAAACGGATTATTTCGGTTCTTATCGGAATAACTTTGTACCGACCATAGTAAATAGAACGAGCAAATTGGTCGCCAATATTAATACAAAGACGACAACCATCCGATAAAACGCGATTACATTCTTTCCAAACCAAATTCAAATTATTTATGTATTCTTCATAACTGTCATTAAATCCAATTTGATCTTCCGTCCCATAATCTTTCAGTTGCCAATATGGCGGAGAAGTAATGATAAGTTGTACAGACTTATCAGGAATTTGTCTCATATTTCGGCTATCACCGAATACTATTTTATGATTTGTCATAGGAGTGTCCTTTCTTATTTAACCTTATCGCCATTTGGTAAGATAAAGTACTGCTCATAAGTCGCGTTTAACGATTCCGCAATTTTAATCAGTTCATTTTGTGTAATTGTATTTCGTTTTAATTTTGCACTAAAGTTCTGTGGGGTTTGATTAAGTCGTCTTGCGAGTTCTGACAAACTTACGCCGGAACGAACGCAAAGAACTCTTATTTGTTCTGAAGTTGTCATACGTGTTCCTCCTCTGATTGTTTTATATTATAAACCATTTGATTTATAATGTCAATAAAAAAGTAACAACAAGTTTTATTTGATGAAACATAATTTATATGTTATAATGTTTTGGGGTGAAGAAAATGGAGAATAAAAATAAAGGCGAATATGCAAAGCAACTTTTTGAAAGCGGATATAACTGCTCACAGGCGGTTTTCGGTGCATTTGCCGAAGACCTCGGTATAGATTTTGACACGGCTGTAAAACTTAGCGGTGGTTTTGGCGGAGGATTTGCACGACTTCGGGAAGTCTGCGGTGCCGTCAGCGGAATGACACTCGTAATGTCTGCAAAATACGGCTATACAGGCACAGACAACCACGAAGAAAAGAAAGAGTTATACAAAAAAATCCGCGAAGTTATCGAGCAGTTTAAAAATGACAACGGCTCATATATATGCAAAGAACTTTTGGGACTTTCAAAACAGAGTTCTCCCGAACCTTCTGTTCGCACAAATGACTTTTACAAAAAACGCCCCTGCGGTGAAATTGTAAAATCCGCAGCCGATACAGTTGACGCTTTCATAAAATCACATTGATATTTTTATTTACTTTATATTTTCAACATAAATCTGTCACATTGAATGATTATTATTAAAACAGCAAAGGAGGTCAAAATATGAGCAAACTACTTGTTGTCGACGACGAATTTCGTATTCGTGAACTTATCAAAAAATACGCGGTATTCGAAGGGCATACGATAACCGAAGCGAGCAACGGACTCGATGCTGTCGGCTTTTGTGAGTGTGCCGATTTTGACCTTATTATTATGGATATTATGATGCCCGAACTAAACGGCTTTGAGGCAGCAAAACGCATAAGAGAAAATCACTCAACCCCGATTATTATGCTTTCCGCCCTCGGCGAAGAATACGACAAAATCAAAGGTTTTGAAATCGGTGTCGACGACTATGTTGTAAAGCCGTTCTCGCCAAAAGAACTTATGATGAGAGTAAACGCCGTACTAAAGAGGGTAAAAGCCGAAGAAAAAGTTAAAGAAGACAAATTTATCTACAAAGGTCTTTGTGTCGATTTTCTCGCCCGTACCGTCACAATAGACGGGGTAAGAGTCGATATGACACCGAAAGAATACGACCTTCTGTTTTTTATGATACGAAACAAAGGGCTTGCACTAACTCGTGAAACGCTGATAAACAAAGTATGGGGGTACGACTTCTACGGTGACGACAGAACTCTCGACACCCATATAAAACTGCTTCGAAAAAGCCTTAAGGAATACGCAACGCTTATCGTTACATTAAGGGGAGTTGGTTATCGTTTTGAAACCGAAGAATAAAAAACTTTCGTTTAAGTCCTATCTTCTGATAATCTTCCTTTCGTTTTCTCTCTTGTTGCTTATAATCCTCTGGCTTTTCCAGACAGTTTTTCTCGACTCTTTTTACAAGACGATAAAGACAACACAGGTAAAGGGATGTAACGAAAGTATCGTAAGTCATATAGATGAAAACGACCTTGTTTCTATAATAAAGGATATCGAACAGCAAAACGCTATGTCTGTTCTCATTTACGACTCGTCAGATAATATTTTTTCCCCGATATATGCCCCGCAAAAAATAGACTATAGGCACAACACAACCCTTTCTATGAGTGAGATAATCTCGTACTATAAAGAAGCAAAAGAAAACAAAGGTAAAATCACCGTTTCTTCCAAAGACGACAAAACTTTTGACGATAAAAAGCCTATTAGTGATGACCGCTTTGACACCTTGTCCCCACCTCCTCTTGAAAACAAAGGCGGTGAATATCTCGCCTGCGCGAGCATTACTCAAAAAGGCGACAAAGAATATTTTATCGTCGTCGAGTCTATGATAACCCCCGTTTCAAGCGTTGTTGAAACTTTGCGGTATCAACTTATCATAATGACTGTTATTCTCGTTATTATCAGTATTGTTGTTGCCGTAATAACCGCACTCAAAATTTCAAAACCGATAGCGAAAACAAACGAAAAGTCAAAAGAACTTGCAAACCAAAATTATGATGTAGAATTTAGCGGTGGTACATTCAAAGAGATTTGCGAACTGAATGATACCTTAAACACTACCGCAAAGGAACTCAAAAAGGTTGACGATTTGAGAAAAGAACTGATAGCAAATATCTCTCACGACCTGCGAACTCCGCTGACAATGATAACGGGTTACAGCGAAATTATGCGTGACATTCCTAATGAAAACAATCCCGAAAATGTTCAGATTATCATTGACGAAGCAACAAGGCTCTCTGACCTTGTCACCGACCTGCTTGATATATCAAAATACGATTCGGGTACTCCCGTACTAAACAAAACCGTTTTCTGTCTTACCGACTGTATAAGAAATATTTTTTACAGATATTCAAAACTTGTCGACAGCGAAAACTACCACATCATTTTTGAAAATGACGAAGATGTTTTCGTCTATGCAGATGAACTGAAAATAACGCAGGTGATTTACAATCTTATCAACAATGCGATTAACTATATCGGCGAAGATAAGACGGTAACGGTAAAGCAAACTGTACAGGATAACAAAGTCAGAATAGACATTATCGACCACGGCGACGGAATAAGAGAAGAAGACCAAAAGTACATCTGGGACAGATACTACAAGGTCGACAAAGAGCATAAGCAAGCGAAAATCGGTACGGGACTCGGACTTTCCATCGTCAGAAAAATCCTTGATTTGCACAATGCCGAATATGGAGTAATAAGCAGATTTGGCGAAGGCTCGGACTTTTATCTTATACTTGACAAAAAAAACTGTGATGAGTAAATCTCATCACAGTTTTTTAGTACCTAGTATTTAGTTTTTAGTGTTTAGTTTTTAGATACAAAATTTATATGAAATCAAATTTTTCGGTATCAAATGTCTTCTGTTCTCCGCCGTATTCTTCCATAAAGAACCTGTGTTCGTCAATATATGAAAAGCGCATAACCGTGCGGAAAATCAAAAAGCGTTTGTCGGTACATTCTACTTTGCCATAGTCATCAAAATGATAGGACGAAAAGTCTACTGTATCAAGGTAATCGCTTGTTCTTTCTTCATCGGTTTTGCCGAAATGAAAAAGTCTTGCGTAGGCATCGTTTGCTCTGTCCCACGCGGGGTCGCAGTTGAAAAACTCTCCGTCATATTTAAAGATGTTCCACATGTGAGAGTCGTTGTCTTGTGTGCAGTCACCGTAAACGCAAAAGCACTCTATCCCCCTTTGCAAAAGTGCAAAACGCATAGTGTAGGCAAAACCGTAGCAAAGACCTTTCTTGTCTTTTAAAAAGTTATATATCTCTTTATCGGGATATGTAAACAGCGGTGAGTCAAGGGTTTTGTTATCGGTACGGTCAAAGTCGTAGTTATAGCCTTTTGTAATATAGTAATAAATCTTCAGCACCGTGTCCAAATCGTTGTCGGTATCTTTAGCGTTGAAGTTTGCTATCTTCAAAAATTCGCTGTCAAGAAATTCGCACATTTCGTCTTGCTCATCTTTCTTATAAGCAAAAGAAAGTTTTACGCTGCTGCCGTTCAACTCACAATCGGAAAGGAAAAAGTAATACGGGCTTTGTTTGAGCAAATCAATATAAAATACATTTTTCGTTTCATCATCTGACAAAGTAACGCTGTCTTTTCGTGTTATCACAGCATCCATAAGAATGCGATAAAACATTTCGTCGTCCTTAGTCATAACCGCTTTTTCGTCAGGCTCAACAACACATCTGTCTATCTGCGTTATCGCAAGGTATTTTTTCTTTTCAGACTCTTTTCCCGCGTTGCTGCAAGAACAAAGAAAGACAAGACAAAAAGCAAGTATAAAAGCAAAAATTCGTTTCATATCATCATCAAAAAAGGCTTTGGGGAAATCCCAAAGCCTTTTATCCTTACAAGTTTATTCGGGAATTACAAAGTCCCAACCGCCGATTCTGTAATATTTCGGAACAGTTTTATTTGCAATAGAAAGTTGAAGTTGAGTTGCATCGGTGATAGAAAGCGAACCGTCGCGGTTTGCGTCTGCGGCTATCGTATCGAAACTCTTTGAAACCTGAGAATATTTCTGTGCAACATAAAGTTGAATTTCAGTTGCATCGGAAACGGTAATGCTCTTACTTGCGTTAGAGTCGCCTATCATAAAGGTTTTGCCTTTTGAAGTATTACCAATCATCTTGATGCCTTGTTTTGTCGGTACCCAGTTGGCAAAAAGTTTTTCATCGGTTGTGTCCTGCATATACCTAATGGCGGTCGAAATTTCGGCATCACCGGAATCGATAACGCGGAATTTTGCACGGATGAAAATACAGTTATCGTTATCGAAGAACGCCGCACCTCTTGCAGCGGAAAAGTTGAAGAGAATCTGTCCTGTGTAAGCGGTGTTATAGACAAGGCTCTTTGTATATGTAAGCGGGAACATATAGGCATCAACAGAATATTCTCTGTTTGTCGCGTCGTAAGCATACTCTTCGATAAGTTCAAGACACTCGCTTGTATATATTGTCTTTGCTTCGCCGTTGACTATTTTTTCCGTACTTGCGTTAAGGCAGAATACATATTCAAATACATCTCCGACATTGGTGGAAACAGGTGATTTTCCATCTACTGTAATGCTTGCTGTTTCAGCCGCAAAAGCAGTCGAAACACTTGCAACAGTTAGAGAGATGACCATAAGCCCGCAAAGTAAAAGGCTGATAAATTTTTTCATAATTGTTCCTCCTTTAGGACTTTTGAAAGTATAACAAAAGTATTATAACACAAAACTTTCTATCTTTCAACTACAAAAAATTTCAATTATGTTTTTAAAGTACATGAATCAGTTTTGCGAGATATCTCTGGATTTTTGTGACATCTACAATAGTAACCGCACCGTCGTCGTCGACATCTGCCGCTTTCTCGCCGAGAGGGGTAAGGAAAGTCAACTTTGCCAAGTGTCTTTGGATAGCGGTTGCATCGACAATATCAACATTACCCGAAAGGTTAGCATCACCTCTGATATATCCGCCCAAGGGGGTTGCATTTACTACAATGTAGTTTATTGCAAGTTCGCCTTCTGTTGTATTAACAAGAGCGTCCGAACCGTCAACGGTTATCATCGAAACGGGAACCAGTTTGAATGACAAAGTTTCACAGTCTTTTGCATCTTCGGGTATCTCTTTAAGATTGAAATATGCTTTGTACTGTTTGCGACTGTCATACTGTATTGTAAAGTCGGCGTTCTTTATATCCTTGTAATTTTCGCCGTCTGTACTGTACTGCAATTTCCAACTTGCGGGGCATTTGCTCGATGCCGCAAAGTACATAGTAAGTCTTAATTTTTCATAGCCTTTTGAAGAAAGGTCGATTTTTACATAAGGTGTGCCCCACGGGTTCTTTGAGCCTGCGCCCATAATCGGAGCAAGGGACTGTTCTTCCTTGCCGTATTCCGCTTTACTCCATTCCAAAGCACGGTTCTTTGTCCCGCTTACGCTCATAGTAAGCAAGCCGTCGCCCGTTGTTGCTTTGTAGCCGTCATCGGCGTTGCCGTATTCTTTGAGTTTTTCGCCTGTTTCTTTGTCTGTTGCATCAAATACCCAAGCGGCAATAGCGTTTATCAAATCGAGGTCGGGAACAGGCTCAACTATCGGCTGCGGCTCTGTTGTAGGTTCGGTAGCAGGCTCTGTTGTAGGTTCCTCAGTCGGTTGAGGAGGTTCGGGGGTGTAGTGTGAAATATACTGACTGCTGATATATGCCGCACGAGATATAGTCCAGTCAATCATAAAGTCATACTGACCTTCAAAAGTCTGTTGGTCATAACGGGTTTTTGACGGTGCTGTTGAATAGTTCACTCCTGTTACCTGACCGTATTCGTTATATGTATATGTTGCATAGCCTTTTGTAAGTGAGGAGTGGTCGCTTATCCAACCGTTTTGTGACGGGAATACCCAGAGATGATAGTTCATATCAGCGGCTTTTTCGAGGTAGTTGTAATAAACATCCTGCGAGTAAATTTCGCCGTCCGCTACATTTTCCGATTTGAGTATCTCAATAGCGGGAACAAAGTCTTCAAACCAAGTTTTATATACGGCGTTCATAACGTATGGGTTTTTAGAAGCGATAACGGGTACGCAACTTGAACCGCCCTTAATATTTGCCCACCAGCCTGTGGGAAGGGTGTAGTCTGTAACACCGTATCTTCTCAACTCACTTGATACACCTTCGGCATTACCGAGAGAGTTATCGTAGTCCCAAACAGGAGAAGCATAGAACTTATATTTACCGTTTTCGTCGGGTTTATATACAAAGTAAAAACTTGTAACGCCACTGTCCCAGTTTTTGCCTATTTCGTTGATGAGATAAACTTTTGCGAGGGATTCAACATCAATATAGTCGTTAAGGTCTGCTGTATTTGCTTTGAGTTTTTCTATCATAGCAGAGAATTTCTGCTTTACATATCCTCTGACATTTGCAATATTCGGGTCAGAAGATTCGAGTTCGGGGGTTTTCATTGTAATAGAATAGTCGCCGACATTGAAGTTGAAGTCATCTTCAGAGGGGGATGCGTCAATTTCACAAACAAATGAGAAGTCGGATTTTACACCGCCTGTTTCGGGGTTTAAGTAGTCATCTTCTTCAACATCGGGTATAAGAGTATTTTTGCCGACATCGACTTTTTCTGCCATAATATAGTTACCGTAATATACGCCGTTAAAGTAAACTTCGGTAAATCTTGAGTCGGAAGCGTAGGGAACATTTACGGCATCTGCCAAGTCGTAGAGTATTCTGTTTCGAGCAAGAGAAGCATCTTGGAAAGATGAGATAAGCGAAAACTTCTTGCACTTTTGCATACCGTCAAGTTTAACCGCACCGTCAAAGGTAACATTAAAGCCTTTTTTGTCGGTGTTTGTCCACGAGGTATTTCCTCTGCCCTTAACTTTTTTGATTGTAACAACTTCGCT
>JAZLJE010000166.1:0-3635 GCA_045617705.1 Ruminococcus sp. | reverse complement strand
CAAAAATGCAGAACACCATCACCAAAACCGACGAAGATGCAAAGCGTGCTATGAGTCTGCTCAAAAACCGCGATGCAGGCAGAGCAACATTTTTGCCGATAACCACAATAAAGCCGAGGACTTTTGACGAAAAAGGACTTGACGATTGTTACGGCTATATCGGCATAGCAGATAAACTTTGCTCCTGTGACAAAAAGTATGCGAATATTATGTCGTCATTATTGGGCAGAATAGTAGTTGCCGAAGATTTAAACAGCGCTGCAAAAATCGCAAAGCAGTATTCCTATCGATTTATGGTTGTAACTCTCGACGGACAGGTTATCAACGCAGGCGGTTCGTTTACAGGCGGTTCACTTACAAAAAAAAGCGGTCTTTTGTCTCGTGAGTCAGAGATTGAAACTTTGAATATCGAAGCCGAAAAACTCAAAGAAAAAGCAAAAATCGCCTTTGATGAATACAAAAAAGCACAGGAAACTTATGCAAAATATGAAGCGGACTTACTCGGCAGCAGAGCCGATTTGTCTACCTGTCAGCAAGACCTCGTAAGACTGCAGGCTGAACTTACCGCTTGCACAAATGAACTCAATAATATCCGTATGGCTGTAACAGAAATCGAGCGTGAGATAACCTCGTCGCAAAGCAAGATTGACGAAGCAAAAGTTCTGGGTGCAGAGGCTAAAAAAGTCTTGCAAAAATATTCTGCCGAGATAGAAACGAATGAACTGAAAATCCGCGAACTCACCGGAAGCAGAGAAGAACTCTCTCAAAAGCGTGAGAAATTGTCGGAAGAACTACAGGAACTTCGTCTTGAAATCGTAACGATGCAGAAAGATATCGAGAATATCCGCACAGAAATAGAATTGTCTAAAAAATCAGGCGAAAACCAAGATGAACTTATAAAGGAACTTGAAAGCCAAATTTCTGTATTGACTGAAAATAATTCTCAAGTAGAATTAAAAATTCAAAACATCAATGCACAAAATGAATTGCTACTCCAAAAAGTTGTAGCAAAAAATGAAGAAATAGCAAAGAATAACGAGTTGCTCGATGAACTCGAAAAGCGAACAGTTGAACTTCGTACGATTGAGCGTGACAAGAACACCGAGCGAGAACTTGCATCAAATGAATATTCTCGACTTGAAGAAAGAAAGATAAATCTTCAAAAGCAGTTTGACGATATTATCACAAAACTTTGGGAAGAATATGAACTAACCCGCAGAGAAGCAGAAGAACAGGCTGTTGAAATCGAAGATTTATCAAAAGCAAAACAAAGGCTATCCGAACTCAAGCAAAAGATAAAGTCCCTCGGAAATGTCAATGTTTCAGCAATCGAAGAATACAAAGAAGTATCCGAGCGTTACGAGTTTATGAAGACTCAGGTAGGCGATGTCGAAACTTCAAAGAAAGAAATTGAGTCTTTGATTGTCGAACTGACAAAACAGATGAAAGATGTATTTGTCACATCATTTGCTCAGATAAACAAGAATTTCTCCGAAACATTCAAAGAACTTTTCGGTGGCGGTACTGCGTCGCTTGAATTGACAAATCCGGAGGAAATTTTAACAAGCGGAATTGATATCATTGTTCATCCACCGGGAAAAATCGTAGTCCATCTCGAAGCGTTGTCCGGCGGTGAAAAAGCCCTTGTTGCAATCGCTTTGTATTTTGCGATTATGAAAGTCCGTCCCGCACCGTTTTGTGTTATGGACGAGATTGAAGCGGCCCTTGACGAAGTCAATGTTGACCGCTTTGCAAAATACCTTCGCAACCTTACCGACGATACCCAGTTTATCCTTATAACACACCGTCGTGGTACTATGGAAGAAGCAGATGTTCTCTATGGCGTTACCATGCAGGATGAAGGTATCTCAAAACTTCTTGAACTGCGTGCAAGCGAAGTCGCTTCAAAATTGGGAATAAAAGCATAATTTGGAGGATATATGGGATTTTTTAATAAAATTAAAGAAGGCTTAAAGAAAACCCGTGACGGTGTTGTCGGCTCTATCGACTCAATGCTGAAATCGTTTACAAAAATAGACGAAGAACTTTTCGAAGAGTTGGAAGAACTTCTTGTTATGGGAGATGTCGGAGTAGCAACAGCAGAGAAAATCTGTGATGTCCTTCGTGACAAAGTTAAGTCAGAAGGCATAACCGACCCCGACGCGATTATGAATTTATTAAAAGAAACAGTTGCCGATATGCTCAAAGAGGGCAACGAAACGGTGCTTAATACAAAGCCGTCTGTAATCCTCGTTATCGGTGTCAACGGTGTCGGAAAGACAACAACAATCGGCAAACTTGCAAATTACTATGTATCACAGGGCAAAAAGGTTACTTTAGCCGCCGCCGATACTTTCCGTGCCGCCGCTATTGAGCAGTTGCAGGTTTGGGCTCAAAGAAGTAAAGCCGATATAGTAAAGCAAAACGAAGGTTCTGACCCCGCCGCAGTAGTCTTTGATGCAATATCTTCTGCAAAGGCAAAGGGTGCAGATATCGTAATCTGCGACACAGCAGGCAGACTTCATAACAAAAAACACCTTATGGATGAACTCGCGAAAATTCGCAGGATTATCGACAGAGAGTTGCCCGATGCCGACAAAGAATTTTTACTTGTATTAGATGCAACAACAGGACAAAATGCCGTAAATCAAGCAGTAGAATTTTCAAAAGCAACAGGCATCAGCGGTATAGTGCTTACTAAACTCGACGGTACCGCAAAAGGCGGCGTTGTCCTTGCAATAAAAGACGGTTTAAATATCCCCGTAAAATTTATCGGCGTAGGTGAGGGTGTAGACGATTTACAACCCTTTGATGCCGAAGATTTTGCAAACGCTTTGTTTTCAAAGGAGCAAATATGAGCAGATTTATTATCGCAACAAATAACCCCAAAAAACTTATCGAACTCAACAGAATTCTAATTCCGCTCGGTGTCGAAGCAGTCACCGCAAAAGACGCGGGAATAGATTTAGGCGATGTCGAAGAAACAGGCTCAACTTTCGAAGAAAATGCCTATATCAAAGCAAAGTCGGCATTTGATAAATGCGACTGCAATGTTATCGCAGACGACTCGGGACTTTGTATAGACGCCCTCTCGGGCAGACCGGGAGTATATTCCGCTCGCTATGCAAATTCATCCGATGATAAAGTAAAAATAGCAAAAATCCTTGACGAAATGTCAGCAGTTGAAGAAAAAGACAGAACAGCCCACTTTACCTGTTCTATTTGTTGCATTTTGAAAAACGGCAGAATTATCAAATGCGAAGATTATTGCTATGGAAATATTCTCTTTGAACCTATCGGCACAAACGGTCTTGGCTACGACCCGATTTTTGCAGTAAACGGAAAAAGTTTTGCATCTATGGATGGCGACGAAAAAGATAAAATTAGCCACAGGGGAAAAGCGCTGCGAAAACTCAAAGAACAACTTTCTTTGTGTAAGGAGGAGTTTTGATGTTAACAAGTAAGCAAAGAGCCTATCTGCGTTCTCTTGCAAATCCTATCGATACAGTAGTTATGGTAGGAAAAGGCGGTTTAGATGAAGATGTCTACAAAACCGCTGACGAAGCGATAACCGCTCGCGAACTTATCAAAGGCAAAGTTTTGCCCCACGCAGATGTTACCGTTCGCGAGGCAGC
>JAZLJE010000165.1:0-1368 GCA_045617705.1 Ruminococcus sp. | reverse complement strand
TTGCAATCCTTCACAAACAAGTATTCCCAACTCTCGGAACTCAACAAGGTCAAGGCTGCGATACTTGAATTTTTGAGCGATTAGCAATCATCGTTAAACATACATATCATTATGGCACAAGAAACAAAAGAAACAAAAATCAACGGCTTTGAGGAAGCGATAAAGGCATACTTGCAATCAAAGGCGGACAAGGATTCTCTTTTCGCAAAGACATTCGCAAAAGAGAACAAGAACATCAAAGAATGTTGTCAGTACATTATCGAGGAAGCAAGGAAAGTGAAGGACGGCACCGTGTCGGTAATGTCAGACGAAGCGGTCTTTGCCCTTGCGGTACACTACTACGATGAAGATGACATTGTGGTAAAGAAGCCGGCGACTCCCGTCAAGGTAGCGACTCCGACAGCCCCTGCAAAACCAAAAGTCGAAAAACCGAAACCGCAACCACAACCGAGCCTTTTTGACGGATTTGATTGGTAGGTTTACGCTATGGGCAAATCAGCAAAAGAAAGCAGGAAAGAAGTTTACCGACTCTTTCGGAACCACAAGCAGGTGCCGGCATCATTAGAGAAGTGGGCAGCGGTCAACGCCTTTGACAAGGGGCAGGCGTACCGTGCCTATAAGGAGGGGCGGTATTGGTGTTCTGACTGCGGGGGCTCGTTTGAGGTCCAATCAGAGGAAGAACACGATATGATATGTCCCCATTGCGGCAAGACGCTCGCAGTCCCCAAAAGGTATAGAGGAGAATGGGGCAGGGGCATTACTCGCAAATGCGACTACGCTTATGTTCAAAGAGTCACAGTCATCAAAGGGTGGCAAGTGATTCAGCAATTCACTACCGTCAAGACAAGCGTCAGAGGCAAGGGGGCGACCTTTCACTCGGTGTTGTTGTTTGAGCATTGGCTGAATCCCGAAAAGAGTCGAGCGCATATAATAGGCAGATATTTGAAGATGTGTTGCTCGTGGTACGAAATGCCTTTTGCCCTCGGCTCTGAGTTCGTTTTCCGCCGACTCGGTTATTGGTATGAGGATTGGAAAAGCAAAGTGTATCCGAAACAGAAAGTACTCCCGTTCTTGACAAATTTTACGCCTGACGAAATAAGGCGTTTTTGCGGCGTGAAAACATCGGATGAGGAAATATACCACTCCCTGTCTATGTCGCCCGTAATCGCTGAAACAATATACAAAATCGGGGATAATTCGCTCGGGGAACTTTTCTTCGGCTCACCTGTGTACCGTTCGCGGATAATCCGCTTCTGGAAAACGATTCTCGTAGCACGGAGGCACGGTTATTTGCAAAAAATGTCGGGAACGCTCGCTATGAGGGATTGGCTTGATTACATCGAGGAATTGAGGTACTTGGGAAAGGAT
>JAZLJE010000164.1:0-1637 GCA_045617705.1 Ruminococcus sp. | reverse complement strand
GCACAGTCAATGCAGGAAATGGCGCGTAGCAGTTCGATAACCGATTTTTCAAATCCTTATCCTGTTACAAGTGAATCAATACAGTACCTAAACGGATTTATTCGTACACAGATAGGGCGTAGGGTAAAGATAAGTTTTCTTGTCGGCAGTAATACTTTAGAGGAAAAAGACGGCTATCTTCTCGGTGTCGGTGCTAACTATATTTTGCTAAACGAACTCGACACAAACGACCTCACCGCCTGCGATTTTTACAATGTTAAGTTTATGCGGTTTTTCTATTGAAGAAGATGTGAAATAATTGAGTTCGAAACCAAAAAGCCTTTTACGGTAAGTGAAAGGCTTTTTTCGTTTATTGTGACAAGTCCGGCGTCCTGCAATATATTTGCTCTGCTGATAATTATGTTTGGTACTTTGTGACCGAATTTATCTTCAAATTTTTTAAATATAAGTCC
The DNA here is from genome assembly GCA_045617705.1 of Ruminococcus sp. Lineage (GTDB taxonomy): Bacteria > Bacillota > Clostridia > Oscillospirales > Acutalibacteraceae > Ruminococcoides. The sequence continues at coordinate 1,185 of JAZLJE010000164.1, read as the reverse complement.
CTCTGCCAATCGTAATGCCAGCATAATATATTCGTCTTCATAGCCACCGCTTGATTCAAAATCAGTTTCATTGTTATAAAAACTTTCGATATTTTTCTTAAAATAAAACCGCTTACCGTCAATAAAAGAATGTGCCGAAGGACCTAAGCCGATGTATTCTTCATCGTGCCAGTATTTGAGATTGTGCCTGCTTTCAAAACCTTTCTTTGCAAAATTCGATATTTCATATTGCCGGTAACCACAAGTCGAAAGTTGATTTACCGCAAATTCATATATATCCGCTTGTTCATCATCGAAAAATAGGGGGAGTGAGTCCTTTAATTTGTAGAAAGGTGTGTTTTCTTCTATCTTTAGAATGTATGCGGAGATATGTTCAACATCACATTCTCTGCAAAAGTCAATAGTTCTTTGCAAACTTTCTTTTGTCTGTTTTGGTATACAGAGCATAAGGTCAAGCGAGATGTTAGCAAATCCGCCTTTTCTTGCCATATCAACTGTATATTTTGCTTGTTTTGCCGTATGCTTTCGAGAAAGCACGATGAGTTCATCATCATTTGCACTTTGAAGTCCGATTGACAAACGGTTAAAACCTGCTTCTTTAAGTTTTGCAAAATCAAGTTGCCCTCTGCTTGTCGGATTACATTCAAGCGTGATTTCTGCATTTTTATCTACATCAAAGAAATTTGTAGTAGTTTGAAGAATAGAGCAAAGCCTATCACTGCCTAAAAGTGACGGAGTTCCTCCGCCAAAATATATTGTATCAACTTTTCTGTTGTATGTTTTTGAGTAGTTTTCTATTGCGTTGCAAAGATTTTCTGTATATGTATCAAAATCGTTTTGACTACCGCATTTGCTGAAAAAATCGCAGTATGCACATTTGCCGTCACAAAACGGGATATGAAGATATAAGCCGATATTTTTCATACTTCCTCCGAAAACTGTTATGTAAAAATTATATATTTGAAGTTTTACATTGTCAATAAACTTTCCTTTCGGTTGACAAGTCGCCAAAATATAAATATACTTGTAAACGGTGATGAAAATTGACTTTTTCGATAATTACACTCGGATGTAAAGTAAATAGATACGAATCACAATTTATCTGTGAATTACTGAAAAAAAGAGGATATAAGGAAGCCGATGCCTACAACGCCGATATAGTTATTATCAACAGTTGTACGGTAA
>JAZLJE010000163.1:0-1493 GCA_045617705.1 Ruminococcus sp. | reverse complement strand
CCCTTTCCACTTATAAGAGTATTTCCTTATCTTAATAAAGTATAACCGAAATACATATTGTTTTCAATAAAAATATATGATCTTTTCTTTGTCATCCCGTTGAGCCGAAACCGCCTTCGCCTCTTTTTGTTTCGTCAAGGTTTTCGGTTTCGACAATATTCGGGTATTCGACCTTTTGGATAACGAGTTGAGCAATTCGCTCGTGCGTTTTTATTTCATACGACTCTTTTGAAATATTATGAAGTGCAACACAAATTTCCCCGCGGTAGTCGGAGTCTATTACCCCGACACAGTTTGCAAGTGTAATTCCCTTTTTCACCGCAAGTCCCGAACGGGCATAGACATAGGCTACAAAGTCTTTTTCAATGCTGATTGCTATTCCCGTTTTTATGAGTTTTGTATCACCGGGAAAAATCGTTTCGTCTTTGTCAAGGCAAGCGTATAAGTCAAGCCCCGCAGAGCCGTTTGTCGCGCGGGTAGGGATAACTGCGTTTTCGTTTAGTTTTTTGATTTTTATTTCACTCATATAAACTCCCTGCAAATTTTAATATCTTCTTGCAAAATAAAAGATATATTTCTTTATTAAAATTATCAAAAAGAAAGTACGAAAAATCTATAATTTCAGTAAAGAAATTTGCTTTTTTCTAAAAAATAATTCTTTAAAAGATTGTGAAATTTTTAACATCCTTTAACTCCCCGTAGATATAAACCATGTGTAAAACGCTCAAATTTAAGATTTTTACTTAATTTTTCAAGTATTTTTTCCTTATTTTCCACAGAGTTTTCAACAGTGAAGTGCAAAACTGTGAAATTCGGGTTTTGTGATTTATAAATCTTTTCGGGCAAAATAAGCGGTACGCAATTTAGTATTTCGACATAGTTCTCACTGCAAAATACGGTAAACTGCTCGCCTTTTCTATCTTGCAATTTAGCGTTCTTTTTGCAGGATGAACAGTTCCCGCCCGCCCCTTTTACGGGACAATTTCGAGTAAGCATTAAAGGCAGATAACCATAAGTGACTAATCCTGTCGGTATATATCGAACTAATTTTTCGACATCTTTTTGCTCAATTTCCAAAGAGAGTTCGGCGTCTTTTATGCCGTATTCTTTCGCCCACAAGAGGGAAATCGAATTTGTAAAATTCATCGAAAGGCCGGCGTGAATGGTAAATCCCATTTCTTTTGCAAAATATACGGACGCTATATTGTGGCACAAAACATCTCTAATACTGATACTCTGTACCTCTTTGAGTTTTTCGATAAGCCCTTGTTCCCTGCCGAACATCGCACGGGGGATTTCGACGCCTATATTATATCCGCGTTCTATCAAAATTTTTGCTTTTTCTATATCAATATTGTCAAGATTTATGAAGATATATTCAAAGTCAGCAAAATTTTTCGGGATATTCATATCATTCGTGACCGCGCGGCGGGAAATTTCATTTCGCTTTTTGTCATTTACCGACGGTAATTTGAAGTCTGCAAATTTGTAAT
>JAZLJE010000162.1:0-1202 GCA_045617705.1 Ruminococcus sp. | reverse complement strand
CAATGAAAACAAAAGCGGCTCAAACAGAAGGTTTTGACAAATTTGATGCTACCATAAGTGCAAAGGTACTCACAAACACAAACTTCATTCAACTTACCGTTTCTTCCGACTCACCGCAAAAATCATTTTTGCTTTTAAGAGGTGTGTTGAAAGTTTATCCCGAAATCACGAGTACTATTTTCTCAGATGCGGTTATCAACATTTTGCAGACGCCGTCAATGGCAACCGCTCGTGCAAACGATATTTCCCTCTCACTTATGGTGAAAGTTGCGATTATCAGTATCGCAATATCTTTGTTGCTGATTATACTTTTGTCAATTATGAGAAGCACCGTAAAGAGCGAAAAGTCTTTCTATGACCTTGTCGACTCTGACCTTATCGGCACTATTCCTCATCAAAACAAAGGCAGGAATTCCTTCTCATCTAAAAATAAATCAGGTCTTATTATCAGCAAAGTAACACAGGTAAATCTCATCTTTATAGAAAGTTTCCAGAAAATCGCCTCAAAACTCGAATACAAAAAGCGTATGAAAGGCGAGAAAGTGTTTGTTGTGACCTCTGTCAACGAAAACGAAGGAAAAACAACGATTTCGGCAAACCTTGCATTGTCACTTGCAAACAGAGGAAACAAAGTCCTCTTGCTGGATTTGGATATCAAAAAACCTTCTATCTACAAAATTTTTGATTGCAAAGACGCCGATATTCCCAATCTTAACGAGTTAATCAACAACGGCAATATAGACAACTTCAAGATATGTAAACTAAAATCAAAAGAACTGTTTCTTTTGTCAAACACAAAGTCAAGTCCGAAACTCAAAAGAAACATTGAAGCAAAAGATATCAAAAAAATTATCGACTTTTACAATGACAAAGTCGATTTCATCATTATCGACACAATACCGATGAATGTCGATATGTCTATTACAGATATTCTTTCAATAGTCGACGGCACCTTGCTTGTTGTAAGAACGGATGTTTCTTCTGCTAAATCTATCAACAATGCACTTATGAATATTGACAGTGTCGGCGGTAAAGTTACAGGTTGTGTTCTCAACGACATCTACTCCGATTTCTCTTGGTTTGGTCAATCCGGTGCTGACGAAAGCGGTATACACTCAAGTGGAAAAGGATACTATGGTTACGGTGGCTATAAGGGTTACGGCGGTTACGGCGGGTATGGTGGGTACGGCGGCTACGGCGGC
>JAZLJE010000161.1:0-1350 GCA_045617705.1 Ruminococcus sp. | reverse complement strand
AACAACAAGCAATGTAAAGATTTCAAAACTCTACGAGTTTGACGGTCTAAAACGCGTTGTGTGTCAAGACGCAAAGATGGGCGACCTTATCTGTATCAGCGGTATTTCCGAAATAAATATCGGCGAAACTATATGCGATACCGAGATTGTCGAGCCTCTGCCTTTTGTAAAGATAGACGAGCCGACAGTTTCAATGAACTTTATTGTAAATAACTCACCATTTGCAGGCAGAGAAGGCAAGTATGTAACATCTCGAAATATCCGTGACCGTCTGTTCAAAGAGGTCGAAACAAATGTTGCTATGCGTGTCGAAGAAACCGACTCCGCAGATACTTTCAAAGTTTCCGGCAGAGGTGAACTCCACCTTTCCATTTTGATAGAAACTATGCGCAGAGAGGGCTACGAATTTCAGGTTTCCCGTCCGCAGGTTATCACAAAAACCATAGACGGCGTTGTGTGTGAGCCTATCGAGTATCTTATGATAGAAGTACCCGAAGAGTATGTCGGCGCAGTAATGGAAAAGTTAGGCTCTCGTAAAGCCGAACTTGTCAATATGGGAACGCGTGACAGCGGTATAACCCATATCGAATACAGAATACCCTCAAGAGGTATAATGGGCTACCGTCCCGAATTTTTAACAGATACAAACGGCAACGGTATTATGAGCCATGTATTTGACTCATACGAGCCCTACAAAGGCGATATAGTAACCCGCCACCAAGGTTCTTTGATAGCATTTGAAACAGGTCAAACAGTAACATACGGACTTTTTGCAGCGCAGGAGAGAGGCAGACTTTTTGTCGGTCCCGGTGTAGATGTTTACGAAGGTATGATAGTCGGTGCCTGTCCCAAGGCAGAAGACATCACGGTTAATGTCTGTAAGAAAAAGCATATAACAAATACCCGTGCTTCAGGTTCGGACGAAGCCTTAAAACTTACTCCGCACAGCATTTTATCTCTTGAACAATGTCTTGAATTTATCGCAGACGACGAACTTGTTGAGATAACTCCCGAAAACATCCGTATGCGTAAGTCAATACTTTCAAAAGAAGCGAGAATGAAAAAACAGTTCAAAAAATAATATAAAATAACAGATATTCATTACAAGTATTTCGCTCAAAAAGCGAAGAGAAAGGTATAATATGGATTTTGTAATTATGGATTTGGAATGGAACGGTACATATTCCAAACATCACCACCATTTTTTTAGTGAGATAATCGAGTTCGGCGCAGTAAAGTGCGACGCAAACCTCAATGTGATTGACGAGTTTTCTATGCTCGTCACCCCGCAAATAGGCAAAAAACTCAATTCCCATGTAAAAGAACTCACTCATATTTCCGCACAAGAAT
>JAZLJE010000160.1:0-4136 GCA_045617705.1 Ruminococcus sp. | reverse complement strand
TTTCTTATCTTAACAAATGGCTGTTTGACAGGGTAAGTTGGGTTGATAAAAATATCGGTCCCGCCGAAGTTTACTATGGTGATGCAGACGGCGACGGAGTTATTACAATCGCAGATGCGACAACTATTCAAAAGTTGCTTGCACAAATGATTACCGACGACGACACAATGATAGAAAAACGAGGACCGCTCGGTGATGATACGCTGTCGGTTGGCGACGCTACTAAAATACAGCGGTTTCTTGCGCTACTCCCCGCAGGAGAAAAAGTCAACACAAAAGAGTATATTGATAAAAGCGTGAAAATAAAGGCGTAAGATTTTTTAGTGAAATTTTGCCGTTGGCAAATGTGATATGAAATAAATCCCACATAGGATTTATTTCGATAAAAAAGCACTTGCAAAAGCAAGTGCTTTTTTCGGCAGAGAACTGTTCTGTAACGCCTTTGTTATACGGAGCAACATAACTAATAATTATATGGATATGTTGGACTATACGGAAAGGTACCGTCAATATTTGATATTTTTGATAAAAACTTTTGAATGCAAGTAGCATCTATAATTTCAACTATGCTGTTCATATCGGCATCTGCTGCTAATTTGTCAATTTTATCGTTCGTAACTAATTTGGCAAGCCAACGCTGAATCTGTGTAGCATCAGAAATTTCGACTTTGCTATTCATATCAGCATCACCTATAAGATATGAAGGCATACCGTTTTCCGGTAATAAAAGAACCATTTTGGTAATTGTAGCCATATTATCATCATAGTCTGATAAAGTTAAGGCGATATTATTCTCACCCTTAACAGTTTCAACAGGATAAACAACCATTCGATTAGGTCTATTTTCTTTTGAAAGATTTTCCTCTAAATATGGCATAAAATCAGAATCATTATCTGAATTCACAACAAATAATCCTTCAATGGTATCCGTGCTGATATTTTTTATATATCCATTTGCCGTTACTGCATGACCTCCATAATAATCAAAAGACGCCGGATTCTTTATTGTGTTTATTTCCGATTTGGAATAATACTTATGATTTATATAGCAATAACTTTCTTCATCAATACTAAAGGGGTATAAATATGTGCTGTCATTTATCTTTAATAGCACATCTTCCTTAACTAATGCAGTATCGACAAATTTTCCTGAAATCTCTCTATATTTATTTCCATACTTTTCTAATATGACGACTTCATCATTTTCATTTACTGCATAAAAATGTTTTTCCAAAACAAAACCATAGTTATTTTCTTGTTTTATCACTTCATCAAGCGGTTGAGATTTATTAATATATATATACTCATCACTTCTGTATTTATCTCTATATTTATTAAGTTCAACGCTTGGGTCTTCTTTAAGGACATATCTTGGCTCTGAAATAGAAAGACTTAGACCGATACTTCCTCCATCACTAATATGTGATAAAAATTCTAATCCTTTTTTATACTCTTTTTCATTATCGCTCTCATCATCATCGCAAATAGTCACTGTATCAAGATAATTGGAAATATCAACATCGGGAAGGACTCCTTGAAAATCATATCGAACAATATTACTTTCATCCATTCTCTTTGATATTTTGCCATTAATGAAAAACTCAATTCCATCATAAGCATAGCATCCCATATTCAGACAGTATTTCGTAAAAAGCGAAAAAACTTCATCCTCATCTTTGAACGCTTTACCGCTATCAGGATTTATTGCTTTCTTTGTCCAACCGGTTGTTGTCAGCATACTTGCAGCAGAAGATGCCCAACATTGCAAAGAATCTCCCCAATTTTGTTCTTCCCTTATACCGCTCATATCAACAAATCGGTCAAAAGGTAAAATACCGTCTGTCATTGGATTGATGCAAGAAAACTTTTCGGCATCAATAATTCCGGGGTCAGTTAATGTTATTGACTTTCCATCATCTATATGTTCAACAATTTTTTCTAAAATTGTTTTATCAATCACGCTATTTAATCCATTGACAACCATTTCATAAGAAACACCGTCTTTAAAGTAAGTTGCCCTGACTTGCAAAGCCCCTCCCATGCGTTTCCAACAAACAGAAAAATCATCAATTGGCTGAGCAAAAGAAGAAAAAGTAAAAATGTTAAGTAAACAAATAAAACCTAATAAAAAACAAAAAACTCTTTTCATATTTATACCACACATATTCTAAATAATATTTTGCTTTTTTTATTTTATCATACTTCGGTTAATGAATCAAGGCGAAGCCTTGTATATCATCATCCCGAAAGGGCTGTATATCATCAATTCCGTAAGAATTGAATATCATCAAGCCACAGGAATATTTTATACACGCCTACGGCGTGATGAGATACAAAGGCGATAAATCGCCTTTGATGATATACCGCCTATGGCGGATGATATGCCAAGCCTGTGGCTTGGATAAAAAAAACAGACTTGCAAAAGCAAGTCTGTTTTTTGGCGGAGGACAAGAGATTCGAACTCTCGCACCGGTCACCCGGCCTACTCCCTTAGCAGGGGAGCCTCTTTGACCACTTGAGTAATCCTCCGTGTTCAAAGTCCCTAATATATTTGCGACCATATTATAATATCATAAACATTCTAAAATTTCAATACCTATTTAAAATTTTAGGGCGTTTCTTTGAAACGCCCTTTTTTCTTTTTCTTTCGTACTCTAAAGCGGTTTTTTAGCGGAAGAAATGATAACCATAACCATAGTGAATATATTAAATGCTATGTATACCCAAAGCCAAGCGGATGCCAAAGTTTGCTTTACTGCGCCTTTTTCACCGTGATTTTCGGGATTTTTCAGGAAAGTTGAAATTGTCTTGTTCTTCACAAGATATATTACGGCGACAACCGTAAGCAAAACAGCAACGCCGAGGATAATATAATCAACTGTTCCGTCTATTGACGCTTCCTTAAAGAGCAGTAGCGGAAGTTCGTTTAAAACAAAATTGTTGAAAATATGCAATATAATCGTCCATATTATTGAATATTCAACGAAAATATATCCGAACAGCAAACCTGAAACAAAGCCCGCAAAGAACTGCAGGGGATTTGCGTGCATAAGTCCGAAAATGAAAGCAGAAAGCACTATTGCAATAATTTTACCGTTTTGCTTTGTGCTGCCGATAATAAATCCGCGAAACATCAGTTCTTCAACAATCGGTCCGATTAGCGAAGCATAGAGCACCATAAAAAATGTTGTATCACCTTGCAAGGATTCGGCGGAAATATTTGCTTCGGGTAATCCTGACAAAGTATACAGTTTCATCAATATAAACGATACAAGTTGGCAGGTAAAAAGAAGACAGATCATTATAAGAAATTTCGGTACGGTCATCTTTTTTCTGTTTTCATCGGTGTTTTTCAGTTCAAAAGGCCATCTCTTGAAATTGCACAGATAGACAAAAGCACAGCCTACCGTGACGAGCACAGCCATCAAAAGACCGGTGTTGAATTTTTTATCAATTTCAAGAATAATGCCGGAAAAGACAGTTAAAATCAGTGTATAGTAGACCATCCAGATAAAAGTATGGTTTGTTCTTTGGCGTGCATTTGCTATCTCATATTTTTTCATAATATCTCTCCTTTTTAGAAAATATTATATTGTTTCTAAAACTATTGCATCTTTCTTTGCTGTAACGGAGATGCCGGAAATACCGCCCTCGCCCGCTTTTATCAGTTCTTCGGTAATTTTATCTTCGACTTCTTTGCGGATGAGATTACGCAAATCTCGAGCCCCCGATTTACCGTTGCAGGATTTATCGGCAAGATATTTGCAGGCGGTTTTTGTATACTTAAATGTTATGCCTTTTTCCTTTAATGTGTCGACATATTCGGAAAGCATAAGGTCGGCAATCTTTGTATAATCTTCATTTGACAAACTCTTGAACACAATAACTTCGTCGACTCTTGCGATAAACTCGGGACGCAAGAATTCGGACAAGGCTTTCATAACTCTGTCGTGTTCGATTTCGTCGCTTGATTTTCCGAAGCCCAAAGAGTTTTCGTATTTATTCGAGCCTGCGTTAGATGTCATTACTATTACGGTATTCGAGAAATCGACAGTTCTGCCGTGGGCGTCGGTGAGTTTACCCTCGTCGAGAATTTGCAAAAGGATGTTCATAACATCGGGATGGGCTTTTTCTAT
>JAZLJE010000159.1:0-11510 GCA_045617705.1 Ruminococcus sp. | reverse complement strand
CTCTGTACGAACATGCCCCCAGATCCGCAGCAGGGATCGTAAACGCGGCCGTTGTACGGCTGCAGCACCTCAACCAATGTACGAACGACGCAGGACGGGGTATAGAATTCTCCGGCCAGTTTGCCTTCTTGCTCAGCAAACTTGGTGAGGCAGAATTCGTATGTTCTGCCGAGAATGTCGCGGCTGGATCCTGAATCCACCATTTTAATATTGGTGAACAAATCGACCACGTCACCGAGGCGACGCTTGTCCAGCTCCGGGCGTGCGAAGTTTTTCGGGAGTATATCTTTCAGTCGTTTGTTTTCTTTTTCTATGGCTCTCATGGCCTCGTCGATAACGGTACCGATTTCGGCTGTGTGGGCTTTGGAAGCGATGACACTCCAACGGGCGTTTTCGGGTACGAAGAAAATACCTTCGGAGGTGTACTCGTCAATGTCTTCCTCGAAACCGTCGCCTTCGTCCACCAGTTCCTGGTGCTTTTCGTCAAAGCGGTCGGAAATATATTTTAGGAATATCAGCCCCAAGACAACGGACTTGTATTCCGATGCGTCGATGTTTCCGCGCAGCACGCACGCTGCGTCCCATATTTGTTTTTCAAAGCCAATGTTGGCGGTGTTGTTTGCCATCTTTTTTTGTCTCCTTTATCAGCAATATATTAAGCGCCAATATTACAATATCATATTTGCTGTACCATATAACGGACTTTCAAGTATCTTTTCTCAAAATATCGAGATACTCATTATATGCGAATATCTTTGACCGGGCGGATATGCCGGACGGCTGCAGTATGCCCATATCGCAGAATGCTTTGATATCTTTCGCCATTGTGTTATAGGCGCAGTGCAGTGCCTCCGACGTTTTGACCGTCTCGATAATCGGGCTCTGCTCGATATAGCGCAGCAGCGTGAACAGTCTTTCGCGGACTCTTGCAGGGGCTGTTTCGAGTGCGGCTTCGTTCTTCTGGCGCAGCGCCGTTAATTTGTCTATCGTTTCGATGGCGTCATCTGCGGTTACTGCGATTCCGCGCAGGAAAAATTTTATCCATTGCTCGTAGTTGCCGGCTTTTCTGATTTCTCCCATCCGGTCGTAGTATTCGATACGGTTGGATTTCAGGTAGCACGACAGGTACAGTACCGGCAGTTTAATTGCCCGCTTCTGCATCAGATACAGCGTAATGAGCAATCTGCCGACTCTGCCGTTGCCGTCAAGGAACGGGTGTATCGTCTCGAACTGATAGTGTATCAGTGCCGCTTTTATCAGCGGATCGGTTTCGTCATCATCGTCATTGATATATTTTTCAAGGTCGGTCATGCATTCGGTCATATCCTGCACATTCGGCGGGATATATCGCGCGTTCTTTAATGTGCTGCCGCTGCCGCCAATCCAGTTCTGGGACTGCCGGAACTCTCCGGGCGTTTTATCACATCCGCGCACGCTGTTCATCATCACTTCGTGCGTCTCGCGTATCAGACGATTGCAGAGTGGCAGTTCTTTCAAGCGTTTAATAGCGAAATTGATTGCTCTGACTACATTGACAACATCGGATACTTCTGCGTTGACGTTCTCGTCTATCTGAGGATTCAGCACGTCGTCAAGGGTGCATTGCGTTCCTTCTATCTGCGAGGAAATCAGCGCCTCTTTACGAACATACATAGATATAAACTGATCGACGTTCGGAATTCTGTCCGCGATACCGTCGAGTAATGCCAGCTTTTTATTTGCTTCTATAAGCAATGCCTGTCCTTCGGCATCGAGCTCGATGGGCGGAACGGGCGGCAGAGGAGAGGGATAGAACGACGTATATTCCGAATCGCCGCTAAGGTTTTTGACTGTTCTTCCGGCTCTGTTTTGCATGGTATCATCTCCTTTGGAGGTTATCGATGTTATTATATCACTTTTTTCTCGTTTAGTCAATGCTTTCTGAAATTAAAAAATATGGATATTTCACGAAATTAAAAAATCGTGAAACAGAGTGCTGATTTGGGCATCTTCATTTCACGATTTATTTTTGCTGTTTTTATGCTTCGATTACATCCATCGCAATGTTGTGGTATCCGTCCGCTTTGAGCTCGGCCTTCTTGATGCGCTTGGCTTCGGCTGCGCTGTTTGCGTTTACGTATTCGGTGAAGTAGCTCCACTCTTTGGTGCCGCCGTCGGTGTTGTAGCTTGCGCTGATGTGGATTTCGTATTCTTTCATAGTGGGTGCCTCCTGCGTTTTTTGTAAACACATTAAGCCAGAAAGAATAGCAAAAGTCCAGCTAAAAGATGAAGAATTAGCATTAAGAACATATTTGGCACCCATTTTGGCACCCGCATACTATGAATAGGGTAAATTGCAGCGAAAATTACGTATTTTACTGTAAATTGACCGCTAAAACAGCCGAAAATCCCGCATTTTACGCACGAAACGGAGATAGCACACCCTACCCACGAGGACGGTATGTCTCCTAAGCGGTAGGCCGGAGGTTCGAATCCTCTCGGGAACGCCACTGAAAAGCAGCCTTCGGGCTGCTTTTCAACGAAATAAATCTCTACGGGATTTGTGAAATGCTTATTAGCGTGAAATTGTCCTTCGAACAGTGAAATTCCCTGCGGGTGTGAGGGCTTTATTTCATTTCACATCGAGCAAAGCGAGATATTTCACAATTTACGGAGTAAATTATTTCAAGTTTCCGTAAGGCAATATTTCACCGAAAGATGAAAGGAAGTTTTGTTATGGCAGAATCAAAACTCAGAGATTTATCCGTGAGTTTATCGGTAGATGTCTTAAAACTGTGTGAAAATATCAAGGGGCATTCTGCAATAAAGAATCAACTTGAAAGGTCCGCTACATCAATCGGTGCGAATATTCACGAAGCAAACTATGCACAAAGCAAGCCCGATTTCATTTCAAAAATGCAAATATCGCTTAAAGAGTGCTATGAAACTGAATATTGGCTCGAAGTAATTGTTAAGTCAGGAATAATAAACAAGGAAGAAATTAAACATATATATAATAACTGCGGAACAATCAGAAGACTCCTCATTTCTTCAATCAACACCGCAAAAGAAAATAAATAATATAGATATTTTAAACCGTCTTTGATGATTTTTCGTCGAAACGGTTTTTTTACAAAACAGATTTCACTTGAATAATAATATCCACTGTTGTATAATTTCCATATAAAGTTTTAGGAGCAGATTATGGATATTGTTTTTGCAAAAAGGGAAGATGTTAAGGATATTTTGAAATTCATCAAGGAACTTGCCGAGTATGAAAAAATGGCAGATGAAGTTGTAGCAGACGAAAGGACTTTGGAACATTGGCTTTTTGATTTGAAAAAAGCCGAGGTGATTTTCGCCGTAGAAGACGGAAAAAAGGTCGGCTTTGCTCTGTTTTTTCATAATTTCTCAACTTTTTTGGGCAGAGCGGGAATTTATCTTGAAGACCTGTTTGTTTTGCCCGAATATAGGGGCAAAGGCTATGGAAAAGCCTTGCTTTCAAAACTTGCTCAAATAGCCGTCGAGCGTGGTTGCGGACGGCTTGAATGGTGGTGCCTTGACTGGAATACCCCGAGCATAGAGTTTTACAAATCTATGGGTGCAGTCCAGATGACCGACTGGACAACATACCGTATAACAGGAAAAACACTTTTGAATATGGCAAAGAGTGAGGAGTGAGAAGTGAGGAGTGAGGAGTTTCGGTGTCCGCTTTGCGGACGAATATTATTGATTTTCGTTATTCGAAAATCCACATTAACTTCTAACTCCTAATTCCTAACTAAATAGTATTATAAATAAAACCGCCGAGTAATCGGCGGTTTTATTTTATCCGTTTTTGTCTGCCTGGGTTTCGCAGTAAATACAGCGGTAAATCCCTTTCTTTTCGTCAGTAAGTCGGAAGATATGTTTGAGTTCCTGCTCGGTTTGAGTGATGCAACGCGGGTTTTTGCATTTGATTACATCAGTCAACTGCCTTGGCATCTCGATTGAATATTTATTGACTTTTACACCGTTTTTGATGATGTTTACCGTAGCCTGCGGGTCAACATATCCGATAACATCGAGGTCGATAGAAATTTCCGCGTCAATTTTGATGATATCTTTTTTTTCCATCTTTTTGCTTGTTGCGTTTTTGATGATAGCAACCGAAGCATCAACATTATCGAGGTGCAGAAGTTCATAGAGTTTCATACCGTAGCCTGCGGTAATATGGTCGATAACAATGCCGTTTTGAATTTCGTCTATATTCATATTGTGCCTGCCTCCTTTAAAAGTTTGAGTATCAGTGCCATACGCATATATTTTCCGTTTAGTGCCTGTTTGAAGTAGCACGCACGCTCGTCAGAGTCAATCTCAACGCTGATTTCGTTAACTCTGGGCAGGGGGTGCAAAATCGAAAGGTCGGATTTTGCATTTTTGAGTTTTTCTTTTGTGAGTATATAACTGTCTTTGAGTCGTAAGTAATCTTCTTCATTGAAGAAACGCTCTCTTTGTACTCTTGTCATATAGAGAATGTCAAGTTTTCCGATTGAGCCTTCAAGGTCGGTTGTTTGTTCATAAGGAATATTGTTCTTTCTCAAAACATCTTTTTTGACATAACTGGGAAGTTTTAATTCTATTGGAGAAATAAGAACAAAGTTAATATTCTTATATCTTGCAAGAGCGTTGATGAGCGAGTGAACTGTTCTGCCGAATTTAAGGTCACCGCAAAGACCGATAGTAAGGTTATCAAAACGACCTTTCTCGCGGTAGATTGTTAGTAAATCCGCTGTTGTTTGTGTCGGGTGACAGTGACCGCCGTCACCTGCGTTGATAAGCGGAACATCTGCGTTGTTAGCAGCAACCAAAGCCGCACCTTCTTTAGGATGGCGCATAGCGATGATATCGGCATAACAAGATACAACTTTCGCTGTATCTGCAACACTTTCGCCTTTTGCGGCGGAAGAAGATGCCGCACTCGACATCGAGATAACATGACCGCCGAGTTCGTACATAGCCGCCTCAAAACTCATTCTTGTTCTTGTCGACGGCTCAAAAAAGAGAGTAGCAAGTTTTTTGCCGTCGCAGATATGAGCGTATTTCTGCGGATTGTCAATAATATCAAGCGATGTTTGTATAAGTTCGTCAATGTCTTCCATAGAGAGGTCGACAATATCTATGACACTTTTCATATTATGCTCCTATCCAAGATTCGTCAGACGGGTTGTTTCTAAATGCGATAAGTCTTTTGATATCTTCTTGTTTGATATATCCTTCTTCTGCGGCAACAACTGCGATTGTGTCAAAGTCGGTAAGAGATATGTTCTTAACATTCGCCTGAGCCATTCTGTCAAGACCTTTTTGCATACCGTATGTGAATATTGAAACAATGCCGAGTACCTGAGCACCCGCTTCACGAAGAACATTTACAACTTCAAGAACAGAACCACCTGTTGAGATAAGGTCTTCAACAACGACAACCTTTTGACCTTTTTCGAGTTTACCCTCAATTTGATTTTGTCTGCCGTGGTCTTTTGCACCCGAGCGAACATATCCCATCGGAAGTCCCATAATGTGACCGGTGATTGCGGCGTGGGCAATACCTGCGGTTGAAGTACCCATAAGCACTTCTGCATCGGGGTAGTTTTCTTTTATAAGTTGTGCAAGACCGTTTTCTACATCAGTTCTTACATCGGGAGCGGTAAGGGTAAGACGGTTGTCGCAGTACACAGGGCTTTTGATACCGCTTGCCCAGGTGAAAGGCTTGTCGGGGCTGAAAAATACAGCCTTGATTTTCAGTAAATCTTTTGCAATAAGTTTTTTATAATCCATAAGTATATCTCCTTAATCTAAAAATTCTTTGATACAGCGTTCATAAGCCACGACAGGATTTTCTGCTGCTGTAATCGGTCTGCCGACTACGATATAGTCAGAGCCGATTTCCTTTGCCTGCGCCGGTGTCATAACGCGCTTTTGGTCGCCGATATCACCGTCTGCAAAGCGAACACCGGGGGTAACGGTTAAGAAGTCTTTTCCGCAGATATCGTGAACTTTCTGTGCTTCAAGCGGTGAACATACAACTCCGTCGAGCCCTGCGTCTTTTGCATTCTTTGCATAGTGCATAACAACTTTGTCGATAGGCTCTTTGATGAGCAAATCTTTTTCCATAGACTCTTGGTCGGTGGATGTAAGTTGGGTAACAGCGATTAAAAGCGGACGAGTGCCGTCTTCTCTTGTCAGTCCTTCGAGGGCTGCTTTCATCATATTGATTGTTCCGCCTGCGTGAAGATTGCATATATCTACATCAAGGTTAGATAACACCGCCATTGATTTTTTTACGGTGTTTGGGATGTCGTGAAGTTTGAGGTCGAGAAAAATCTTGTGACCTCTCTTTTTGATTTCTTTTACAATGCTCGGACCTTCTGCATAGAAAAGTTCCATACCGATTTTGACGAAAGGCTTTCTACCCGAAAACTTGTCAAGAAATTCAAAAGTTTGCTTTGCACTTGCAAAATCGCAAGCAACAATAACATCTTTGCCCATATTAGACTCCTCCTATAATATCTTTTAAATTATTTATGTTATACTTGTCCATTGTCGTTTCAAGTTCGTTGATAATATCAAGTGAGGCTGTGGGATTGATAAGATTAGCAGCTCCGACTTCTACAGCGGTAGCACCCGCAAGCATCATTTCGATAACATCTTCAGCGGATGACACACCGCCCATTCCGACAACGGGAATATTAACAGCCTTTGCAACCTGATATACCATTCGAAGGGCAACAGGGAAGATAGCAGGCCCCGAAAAACCGCCCATTGTATTTGCAATAACGGGTTTCTTTGTTTTTAGGTCAATTCTCATACCGAGTAAAGTGTTTATAAGGCTGATGCCGTCAGCGCCGGCGTCTTCACACGCTTTTGCGATTGATACTATATCCGTAACATTCGGCGAAAGTTTTACGATAACGGGTTTAGTGGTAACTTTTTTTACCGCTTTGACAACTTCACTTGCTGAAGTCGGGTTTGTACCAAACGACATACCGCCGTTATGAACATTCGGACAACTGATGTTGACTTCAAGCCATCCGACCTGTTCTTCTTTGTCGAGTTTTTCGCAGGTGTAGGCATAGTCATCAACAGAGAAACCGCTGACATTCGCCATAACGGGTTTATTAAAGCATTTTTTCAGTTTCGGCAGTTCTTCGCTGATAACCTTTTCAACACCCGGATTTTGAAGTCCGACTGAATTTATCATCCCCGCAGTACATTCTGCAATTCTCGGAGTAGGATTGCCGAACCGCGGTTCTTTTGTCGTTCCTTTGAAAGAGAAAGTTCCGAGTTTGTTTATATCAAAAATCTCGGCAAATTCATAGCCGAAACCGAATGTACCTGACGCGGGTATTACAGGATTTGAAAGAGTAATACCGCAAAGGTCAACTTCTAATCTTCCCATAGTATTTCCTCCTTTTTAAGAACAGGACCGTCTTTGCAAATTCGTTTATATCCTGTAATAGTTTTGCATGAACATCCCATACAGGCACCGAAACCGCATCCCATTCTTTCTTCAAAACTAAATTGTCCCGATGTGTTTGTACTTTTGTAAACCGCTTTGAGCATCGGCTCCGGACCGCAGGTGTAAAAGTAGGAATAACCGTCTTTTATTGCGTTTGTGACAAAACCCTTTATTCCGTAACTGCCGTCAACCGTTGTAACAGATACATCACATCCGAGTTTCTTAAATTCGTTTTCATAGAAAACTTCCGATTTCTTATTAAATCCGAGAATAACGCTGACTTTCTTGTTCTGTTTGATAAGTTCTTTTGCAAGAAGGTAGAGCGGAGGAACTCCGACACCGCCGCCGATAAGCAGGGGAGTTCCCCCCGAAAGCGATGTGTCGTATCCGTTTCCGAGTCCCGTAAGTATAGAAAGTTTTTCTCCTCTTTGCATTTTTGAGAGGATTTCTGTTCCTTTGCCGACAACCTTGTAGATAATCGTGACCGAGTCTTCATCTTTGTCACAAACCGAGATAGGTCTGCGAAGATAAAGTGACTCAATTTTGATGTTGATAAATTGTCCGGGTGCTGTAATTTCCGCTACATCACCCATTAGTTTCATTTGAAAAACATCGTCGGTTAAGGAAAAGTTTTCATAGATTTCAAATACAGAGTCTTTCATATTTACTCCTTATGCATCTATTGTTGAGATAGTGAGAGTTGTTTCTTCCAAAACATCAAGAAGAACTTTTACCGTATCAAGAGAAGTGAAAATAGTAGTATTGTTTTCGGTAGCAAGTCCGCGGATTTTCATACCGTCGCTTGCTTGTGAGGTCGAAGCAATATCCCTTGTGTTGATGAGATAAGCGATATGTCCCTGACGAATGGCATTCGGGATTTCTTCGCTTTCCTCGCTGATTTTACAAAGAACATGGGTTTTAACTCCGTTGTCAATAAGGAATTTTGCAGTACCCGAAGTTGCCTGAATATTAAAACCGAGGTTGTAAAATCTCTTGATAAGGGGCAAGGCTTCTTCTTTGTCTTTGTCCGCTATTGTAGCAAGTACAGTACCGTATTTTTTGACCTTTGTTCCCGATGCCTGAAGTGCTTTGAACAGTGCACGGTTTAGTTTGTTATCATAGCCGATTGCTTCACCCGTTGACTTCATTTCGGGAGAGAGATAGGCGTCAAGACCTTTGATTTTGTTGAAAGAGAATACAGGTACTTTTACATAGTATCTTTCTTTTTCCTGAGGATAAAGTGTGAAAATTCCCTGCTCTTTCAAAGTCTTTCCGAGGATAACGTCCGTTGCTATATCCGCGAGTGAATAACCGGTTGATTTTGAGAGGAAAGGAACAGTTCTTGATGAACGCGGATTTACTTCGATAATATATACATCGTCGTTTTTGTCTACAATAAACTGAATGTTGTAAAGTCCGACAATACCTATTCCGAGCCCCAGTTTCTTTGCATATTGCAAAATGATACCTTTAACTTTGTCGCTGATACTGTAAGTCGGATAAACGCTTATTGAGTCACCCGAGTGGATACCTGTTCTTTCAACAAGTTCCATAATGCCGGGGACAAAAACATCAACCGAGTCGCATATTGCGTCAACCTCGACTTCTTTACCCTGAATATATTTGTCAACCAAAACAGGTTTGTCCGTGTCGATTTCAACAGCGGTTTTGAGGTAATGGCGAAGTTGTTCTTCGTTTGCAACAATCTGCATAGCACGACCACCCAAAACAAATGACGGACGAACTAAAACGGGGTAGCCGATTTCTTTTGCGGCTTTGATACCGTCTTCAATGTTAGTAACTGCCTGTCCTTTCGGTTGAGGTATATTGAGGTCAACAAGTATCTTTTCAAAACTGTCGCGATTTTCCGCACGCTCAATAGCGTCGCAGTCTGTACCGATGATTTTAACACCGCGGTCATAAAGCGGTTTTGCAAGGTTGATTGCCGTTTGTCCGCCTAAGGACGCAATTACTCCGATTGGGTTTTCAAAATCAATAATAGCCATAACATCTTCGGGAGTAAGCGGCTCAAAGTAGAGTTTGTCTGCAGTTGTGTAGTCGGTTGAAACCGTTTCGGGGTTGTTGTTGATGATGATTGCTTCGTATCCTGCTCTGCGGATAGTCTGCACAGCGTGAACAGTTGAATAGTCAAATTCAACGCCCTGACCTATACGAATAGGACCTGCACCGAGTACAACGATTTTCTTCTTATCTGTGAGTCGTGAGTCGTTTTTACCGCTGTATGATGAGTAGAGATATGCAATATATTTTCCTGTATGCAAAGTGTCAACCATACGAAATACAGGTATAATACCGTTTGCTTTTCTCATATTATAAACATCAATTTCGGGAACATTCCAAAGCGCTGAGATATATTCGTCCGAAAATCCCATAACCTTTGCACTTTTCAAAATTTCAATATTGTTGATATTTTTTTTCAAAGTGTTTTCCATATCGACGATTTTTTTGAAAGACTGCAGGAATAATTCGGTAATCATCGTGACTTCGTGGATTTTATTTATATCTGCATTTCTGCGAATTAGTTCAAAAACAGCGTAAACATTATCCGCTTTGAATTCTTCAAGATATTCAAAAAGTTCGTCATCGGAGAAACTGTCGAATTTCTCAAGGTGGAAATGGCAAACACCCGTTTCAAGGGAACGAACCGATTTGAGCATACATTCTTCAAGATTAGAGCCGATACCCATAACTTCGCCTGTTGCCTTCATCTGTGTTCCCAGAGTGTTCGGCGCAGTAGCGAATTTATCAAAGGGAAAGCGAGGGAATTTCGCAACAATGTAGTCAAGTGATGGCTCATTGTCAGCAGTACCGCCTGCAACAGCGATTTCACTTAAAAGCATACCGACAGCAACCTTTGCTGTTACTCTTGCTATCGGATATCCGCTTGCTTTTGATGCGAGTGCCGATGAACGCGAAACACGGGGATTTACTTCGATGAGGTAGTATTCGCTTGTAGTCGGATTGAGTGCAAACTGAACATTACATCCGCCCTCGATTTTCAGTTCACGAATAATTTTTATTGCGCTGTCGTTGAGCATTTTGAGGTCTTTGTCAGAGAGTGAAAGTATAGGAGCAACAACAATACTGTCGCCTGTATGAACGCCGACAGGGTCAACATTTTCCATACCGCAGATAGTAATTGCGTTGTCACTTTTATCACGCATAACTTCAAATTCGATTTCCTTGTACCCGCGAACACTTTTTTCAATAAGTACCTGATTAACGGGAGAAAGTTTGAAAGCGTTTATACCGACTTCAACAAGTTCTTCTTCATTGTAAGCGAAGCCACCGCCGGTACCGCCCAAGGTGAAAGCAGGACGCAAAACAACAGGATAGCCGATTTCTTTTGCAGCAATTTTCGCTTCTTCAAGATTATATGTGATTTTCGAGGGGATAACAGGCTCACCGATAGATTGACACATTTCTTTGAAAAGTTCTCTGTCCTCGGCACGCTTGATACTTTCGCTTGATGTTCCGAGCAGTTCAACTTCGCATTCTTTTAATACGCCTTTCTTCTCAAGTTGCATAGCAAGGTTGAGTCCTGTTTGACCGCCTATACCGGGGACGATAGCGTCGGGACGCTCGTATCGTAGAATTTTTGCGACATATTCAAGGGTAAGAGGTTCCATATAGACTTTATCGGCGATTGAAGTATCTGTCATTATCGTAGCGGGATTGGAGTTACAAAGAATAACTTCGTAACCTTCTTCTTTGAGTGCAAGACAAGCCTGTGTGCCTGCATAGCCAAATTCAGCCGCCTGACCGATAACGATAGGACCTGAACCGATAATCAGTACTTTTTTGATGTCTTTTCTTTTTGCCATTTTATCTATCTCCTAACATAGAATATACTTCTTTACCGTTTAGCACGGTTTTTACGCATCGTCCGAAAAGTTTTTCTCCTTCAAACGGAGTTGCTCTGCCTTTTGACAAAAACTCATCGGGATTAACCGTGAATTCTTCGTCGAGGTTCCATACAGTGTAAGAGTCGTTATATGGAATGTTAAAACGCTTT
>JAZLJE010000158.1:0-1879 GCA_045617705.1 Ruminococcus sp. | reverse complement strand
AAACTCAATCCTTGCGTTTTCGCTTCCCATCAGGGCTGTCAGTTCTTCGTTGACGATTTTTATTACCATTTGTGCGGGGGTAAGGCTTTCCATAACATCGGAGCCTACTGCCCTTTCGCAGACTTTGTTGGTAAAATCCTTTGCGACCTTGTAGTTTACATCCGCTTCGAGCAAAGCAAGACGGACTTCTCGCATCGCTTCTTTGACATCACTCTCGGAAAGTTTGCCTTTATTCTTAAGTTTTTTAAAAGCGTTAGTGAGTTTTTCGGTTAATCCTTCAAAAGCCATTTCATAACTCCTGTTCGTATAGAGAAGATGCGGATTCTTTGATACTTTCGACAAGTGATTTTATTTCTTTTTCATCAGTCAAAGAAAAGACAGAATCGGCATCGGTGATAATTTTTTTCAAAACTTTCTGTTCCTGCTCAAAACGAGAAAGAAGAGATAATTTCGACTCGAAATCTTCGAGTTTTTTTACAGCGCGAGAGAGTGTATCCCTCACACCCTGACGGCTGATACCCATAATGTCAGCCACTTCGGACAATGACAAATCGTCGTTGTAGTAAAGTTCCACAGCCTGTTGCATATTGTCGCCCAGCAACGGTCCGTAGAAATCATAGAGAAGTGAAATTTGAAGATTATCCTGCAAAACAATCACTCCCGATAAAAAATATAGGCTGTAAAGTAAATCACTTTACAGCCATAGTTTAGCATATAGTTTTGAAAATGTCAAGCGGTTGGGAATTTTCCGCCCTTTGTCGAGGGAAACAAAACTTTACTTATTCTGCTACTGCAAGATATACTTTGCAAAAATCTTGCACGCCTTTTTCGCCTAATACATAAATATTTGGAAGATAAGACATACGAGATTTACTGTAAGATATTCTTTGAAGTCCGTTATCAAATGCCGTATGATTTGTTAATGCGACATCGCAGTGTCTGTCTGATGCAACTTTCATAAACTTCAATACGGATTGTTTTTGAAGTTCTTTTTTGCTGTCATTATCCCAAGGCGGAGTTGCACCGCCAAACAGAGATGCTATATGTTTTTCTCCGTTATCATACACAGGAAAAATAAAACTCATACATCCCGCAGTATGCCCCGGCGTTGAAACTACACTAATGCTTTTATCACCGCAGTCAATAACATCTTTGTCGGCAATATAGCAATCAATTTCAAACTCTTTAAGGTACTTTGAAAACTCTTTTTCATTTGTAGTAGATAGCCTTAATTCATCATCTTCTTTTGACAGAAATGTTTTTACACCTTGATTATCTTTGAGCCATTTTCCGCAGCCTATATGGTCGATATGACCGTGAGTTATGACAAATTTAGTTATTTGTTCTTTTTCCCAACCTGCATTTTTTATGGCAGAAAGAATTTCTTTGTACACCCGTTTGTCGGGCCATATTCCGTCAAAAATAACAAGTCCATTTGAAGTTTTCCAGATATAGCAGGCGGTTTCTTTCTGTGCAACTATCAACAAATCGTCAAAAATTTGTGCCCCTGTAAACCAAGTCATATCTTCCATTCTTTTTATTGTATCAAAAGTAAGTTCGGGTTTGCTTTTCATAAGTTTTGCCTCAAAAAATAAATGTTGATTATATTATATCATAACTTTAAAAAGAATCAATAATGGTAAATCTTTCGCTTATCGCTTGGCACGGTCGCCTTTGAGTCCCTTTCGGTGCTCAAATTTTGGTAAAATAAAATGGGATACCGAAACGGTATTTTTATGTTTAGCGCCGAAAGTACGCTTTATCTTTAGGGAAAAGGCTACCTCGTCTTCGGTTCGACACCTCCTGACATTTGCCCTTCTTCGCTCTCCCTAAAAACAGTCCACTGGACTGTTTTTACCTGTGGTTCTTCGCTTCGCTT
>JAZLJE010000157.1:0-2276 GCA_045617705.1 Ruminococcus sp. | reverse complement strand
TTCGAACATATATTTGATTTTTGAAAATATGTGTGATATAATGAAGATACTAAATATAGGAGGGATACCTTTGAAACCGTTAACAAAAAGCCAGCAAAAGGTCTATGATTACATCTACAAATGCTCTAACGAAGGCAGAATTCCGTCTGTTCGCGAGATTGCCGCAGGTGCGGGATTTAAGTCAACCTCATCCGTTGCACTCCACATAAAACCTCTCGAAGCAAGAGGTCTTATCGAAAAAGACCACGGATACAACCGCAGTATTCGCTTGGCTGACAGGTCAAAGGCGGTTCAGGTTCCCTTGCTCGGCAGAGTTACTGCCGGTATGCCGATACTCGCTGTCGAAGAAATCGAAAGTTATATTCCGATTGCCGAAAGTGTTATCCGCGGACGCGAGATGTTCGCTCTTCGTGTTGTCGGCGAAAGTATGATAAATGCGGGAATTTTTGACGGCGATGTTATTATCGTTAACAAAACTCCCACAGCCGAAAACGGCGATATCGTTGTCGCTATGGTCGATGACGAAGCGTCGGGCGAGGCTTCTGCTACGGTAAAACGCTTTTTCAAAGAGAAAGGTCACATCAGACTTCAACCCGAAAACGATGCTTTTGAACCCATTATCGTTGAGAACGCTGTCTTGCTTGGCAAGGTCGTAACTCTTATCCGAAATTTTGAGTAAGTAATAAGTTATCTAAATACTAAAAACTAAATACTAGATACTAAACAGGCGGTGACTCTTTGTCACCGCCTGTTTTCATTGAGTTTCAAAAGTAAATTTTTCAGCGGATATATCAAAAATCCGACAATAAAGTTAGACGCTCCGTGAATTGCATCAAACGGAAGTCCCGCTATCACCCAAGCAACGGTTTGCTCAAACGACAGCGAAAACATCAAAGACTGCATGGGTGCATACAGCACCCCGAAAAGCAAGCCGTGAAGTCCGCAAATGATAGGATAAACTATTATCTGTGCGGTTTTTGACATATTTTTCGGCAAGAGCATTGTAACTGCCCAAAGTACAGTCCATACATAAAGATAGGGTAGCCACCACATAGCAAATCCCGCAAAAAGTCCGTCAAGAAAAATGTAGATATACAGCGGGATTAGGGCTTTTTGCCGATACACCACGGTAAAAAGAATGATGAGCATAGACAAAAGATGAACATTCGGCAAAACTTCCATAAGTTTTTTTGACATAAACATTATTGCCGCAAACATTGCAAACAGGGACATTTCATATATTGAAAGTCCCTTATTCTTTTTGACCTTGTTCATCGCTTATCCTTTTGTGTAGACAAGTGAGTAGTCGTCATTTTCGTTTATTTTTGTGTCGGAAACGGAAGATACCGCCATTTCACCGTTGATGTAAAAAGCCCAGTATGCTCCGTCTTTGTCGTAGTCTGCGCTGATACCGTTTACCCTTTTGATGTAAAGCCCGTATTCACCTTTTTCGCCTGAAACAAGGTCGTTTTCAAGCAGGGCGTCGCCGATATTGTCAAGTTCGGTGTTAACGGTGAAGGTGACCTTTTTGCCTTCTGCTTCGCAAGAAAGAACAAAGGTGTTTTTACCGATACCGACAGTTGTGTCTTCTGTGTAGACTGCGTTATCCCAAAGCGAAAGGGACGAGGTTTCGTCTTGTGATTTGTCGACAAAAACATCGGAATAATCGCACGAACAAAGACAGAAAACTAACAGCAAGGTAAGTGCGAACATCGCAACGGCTTTGGTTGTTTTAGCAAAAGTTTTGGTTTTCATTTTCAATTTCTCCTTTACCCAAAAAATATAAAAATATTGCGTCCTCGCAAAAGAGAACGCAATACGGTAAAGAAATCATAAAATTTCTGCCTTGTTCTCCCTTGCCCGAGAAACGGCATAACGAAACGAGAGCATTCCGACTTGTGACAAAAGTCAGTTACGGCTATGGCTGTAGCGACGGATTTGCACCGCACTTTCCTCCGCGTTTCGATATTGTTTGTAAAACGATTTTTGATTAGTCGTTTAATGCTTTGTAGACTGCAACTGCACAAGCAACTGTAGCACCGACCATCGGGTTGTTGCCCATACCGATAAGTCCCATCATCTCAACATGAGCAGGAACTGATGAAGAACCTGCAAACTGAGCGTCGCCGTGCAGGCGTCCCATAGAGTCTGTAAGACCGTAGGAAGCAGGACCTGCACCCATATTATCGGGGTGGAGAGTTCTGCCTGTACCGCCGCCGGAAGCAACGGAGAAGTACTTAACGCCGTTTTCAAGAGCCCATTTCTTGTATGTACCT
>JAZLJE010000156.1:0-2933 GCA_045617705.1 Ruminococcus sp. | reverse complement strand
GTTCTCACCCAGTGAACTCACAGCAAGAGTTGACTCTCTTTACAGAAGAGTATCTTTGGCTGAACAAAGAGCGGAAAACAACTTCAAAGAAGAACTCAAATCCGGTATCTTCACCCTCAATCTGCGTAACCGTGCTTTGATGAAAGCAGGAAAAATGATTGAACTTACCCAGGTTGAATTCCAGATTATGGAATACTTCTTCTCAAATCCAGGTGTTGCACTCGACAGAACAGACATCTTAAACCATGTTTGGAGTGAGGCTTATGTCGGCGAAGAAAAAATCGTTGATGTTAACATCCGCAGATTGAGAATGAAAGTCGAAGATGAACCCAGCAACCCGAAATATATCGTCACCGTATGGGGACTCGGCTATAAATGGGAAACATAATTTTTATTGGATTGTGTGATAAATCGTGAGTAAAATAAAAAATTTTTTCAGCGGTACTACATCTGTGTTCAAAGGCATTACGAAACGATGGCTTCTAAACACTTTCGGTGTTGTACTTGCGGTAATTATTCTGCTTGTTGTGTGTCTTTGTGTTGCCGCCCAGTCGGTATGCTACAACACAGTCGAGCAGACACTAAACGCCAGAGTCAACGAACTTTCGGCTACATACGAGGACTATACATCCCAAAGTACAGCGGATTTTCAAAGCACGGCAGAAGCCTTTTTGGAAGAATTCCCGTACAAAGACAGCCTTGAACTTCAGGTAATAAATGCATCCGGCAGAGTTACCGTGACTTCAACAGGTTTCGAAGTTGACGAAACCGAGAAAATGCCCGACTATGAACAGGCACTCGAAAGTGAAAACGGCTCTGCAAAATGGACGGGAAAACTATCTTCGGGCGAAAAAGTTATGGCACAAACGAAGATTATCAAAAACGAGCAGGGTACTCCTGTCGGTGCGATAAGATATATCGTTTCTTTAGAGAAAGCCGACTTCACCGTTACGATGACCGCCTTAATTGCTTCGCTTATCGGTATTATCATCATCGCCTGTGTTGCCTTTTCGGGAAGTTACTTTATCCGTTCCATCGTCAAGCCTGTTCGTGAAATGAGTGACACCGCAAAAAAAATCGCTCAAGGTGACTTTGATGCACAGATTACCAAAATGTATGATGACGAAATCGGTGACCTTTGCGACTCCATCAACGATATGGCAAAAGAACTCGATGCAAACGAAAAACTAAAAAACGACTTTATCTCCCGTGTGTCCCACGAACTTCGCACTCCCTTAACAGCAATAAAAGGCTGGGCAGAAACCATGCAGTACGGTGTACCCGACAGAATTACCCTCGAAAAAGGTATGACCGTTATTGTTAAAGAAAGTTCAAGACTCACAGGTCTTGTTGAAGAATTGCTCGACTTCTCGAAACTCCAGTCCGGCAGACTTACTCTGCAAATGGAAAAAATGGATGTTCTTGCCGAAATCGAAGAAGCCGTCTATATGTTCAAAGAGCGTGCTGTATCGGAGGGCAAACATCTTCTCTATGATGAACCCGAAGAAATGCCACCGGTTTACGGCGACAAAAACCGCTTAAAACAAGTATTCATCAACATTATCGACAACGCGTTGAAATACACAAGCGTCGGCGGTATGGTCGGTGTTCAGGTATACCACGACTTCAAAGATAATATGATTAAAATAATTATCGCAGACAACGGCTGCGGTATTAACCAAGATGATTTGCCGAAAGTTACCGATAAATTCTTCAAAGCAAATCAAAAAATCAACGGTTCGGGCATCGGACTTGCTGTTGCTGACGAGATTATCAAACTCCACAAAGGTGACCTCAATATTGACAGTTCAGTTGATGTCGGTACAACCGTAACAATAGGATTGCCGATATATAATGAGAACTCGATTTTTGACGAGGAACCGCCTATTGAAGCAATCCCGCAAAACATTGCAAAGGAAAATAACTAATGACAAAACCTTCTTCTGATAATCAACATAAAATTACTTCTATCGGAGGTTCTGCTCTTATCGAAGGCATTATGATGCGCGGTCCGAAAAAGACCACCGTCTGCGGTCGTCTTGATGAAGACTCCGTTTATGTCGAGGATATTTCGGTCAACACCCTTTCTTCAAAAAGCAAGATTTGGCGTATTCCGATTATCCGCGGTATCGCAGGACTTATCGACTCAATGAAATTAAGTTACAAAGCACTCGAACTCTCTGCCGACAAGGCACTTGAAGCAGGCGAAATCGAGGAAGAAGAACCCTCTAAACTTGAAACTTGGCTGACGGAAAAATTCGGCGACAACCTTATGAAAGTCATTATGGTAGTTGCTACCGTTTTGGGCGTTTTGCTTGCTGTCGCTTTGTTCTTCTTCTTGCCTACTTATCTCTACAAACTCGTTTGCCTAATCTTCCCCGCGCTTGACGGAGTTGTTATCTTCCAGTCTGTTTTCGAGGGTATACTGAAAATTGCGATTTTCCTTGTATACATCATTCTTTGTTCAAGAATGGAAGAAATGAAAAGAGTGTTTATGTATCACGGAGCAGAACATAAGACTATTTTCTGCTATGAAAACAACGAAGAACTCACGGTCGAAAATGTCAGAAAACAAAGCCGTTTTCATCCCCGTTGCGGAACTTCTTTCCTCGTTGTTGCTCTTTTAATGGGCATTCTCGTCGGACTCTTTATTCCCGCAAAACCTTTCGGAATAACTTTCCTTCGACCTGTGTTCAAACTCCTTTTACTTCCGCTTATGGTAGGGCTCAGTTATGAGTTCATCAAAGTCTGCGGAAAATACGACAACAAGATAACAAGATTTTTTGCAACACCAGGACTTTGGGCTCAACGAATTACGACCAAAGAACCCGAAGACGGTATGATAAGTTGTGCAATTATCGCAATGAAAGCCGTTATTCCCGACGACGGCTCGGATATAATTAAATAATGACTGTAAAAGACGCATTAAAAAA
>JAZLJE010000155.1:0-1465 GCA_045617705.1 Ruminococcus sp. | reverse complement strand
TCAGATTACTCTCGCCTAATGCGATTTGGTCGGTTTTGTATCTTACGCAAATTTTCACGAACTTTTTGAGTCCCTCAAAAATGTACGCTTGAACTATGTTCTTCTGCTCACTTTTGGCGTCGTAATATATATAGGTTGCCGTATAGCGGTCATTACTCACCCTTATTGATGAAGTAACCTTATATTCGCCCGCCTGTTCTTTTCCCTTTTCTTCAAGCGTCATATCGTTTTTATCATATTCATACACATAGATATCGGCTTTTTCTTCGTCGCCTGCAAAAATCTTTACAAGTCCGAGTTCATCGGCATTTGCGGGCAAGCCTTTTTCATGTCTGGGCTCGTTGAATTTCCAAACAGGCAAGCCTTCGCCTATCTGAAATTCGGTCACGCCGCCACTGAAACTGCACGCAGGCAAAAGGCAAAGCGCCATACATAATATAAGTATAATAGAAACAGTCCGTTTCATCTTTCTGTCCTCTCTTGAAATAGATTGTAGTTTTATACTGTCATATAGAATAAACGCCTTTCCCATCGAGTGGTGAGAAAGGCTTTTATTATAACTTTGTTTTATTATGAATTAAAAATTGACATAATGTCATAGAAAGAATCGTCATCGTCGGATGAGTCTGTATCAACAGACGGAGCGACAGGGTTCGGAGTATCAATTCTTTCGGGTGAAGAATTCGGGAAAGCCTCGGAGTTGTCAAGATTTGAACCGCAACCTGTTGCAATAACGGTAACGCTGATTTCGTCTTTCATATCTTCGTTGATAACAGCACCCCAAATGATGTTTGCATTTTCGGCAGCCTTCTGCGAAATCATTGTAGAAGCGGCATCGATGTCATCGAGTGTGATATCGGGGGAAGCGGTGATATTGATGATAACACCTGTTGCACCGTCGATAGAAGTTTCAAGCAAAGCACTCTTAATTGCCATTTCAGCGGCAACAACAGCCTTGTCTTTGCCTGTTGCTTTACCGATACCCATGTGAGCAAAACCTGCGTCCTTCATAACAGCCGTAACATCGGCAAAGTCGAGGTTTACAAGACCGGGAACAACGATAAGGTCGGAAATACTCTGAACGCCCTGACGAAGAACATCATCGGCAAGGAGAAAAGCATTCTGCAAAGTGATAGCCTGGTCGGAAACATATTTAAGTCTTTCGTTGGGCACGATAATCAAAGAGTCAACGCAGGGAGTAAGTTCAGCGATACCCTGTTCAGCCTGAGCCATACGCTTTTTGCCTTCAAAAGCAAAGGGCTTTGTAACAACGCCGACAGTGAGTATACCCATATCTTTTGCAATCTTTGCGATAATAGGAGCGGCACCTGTACCTGTTCCGCCACCCATACCTGCTGTAATGAATACCATATCGGTATCTTTGAGCATAGCGGCGATTTCTTCGCGGTTTTCTTCAGCGGCAGCCTGACCTACTTCGGGCATAGAGCCTGCACCTTTACCTCTT
>JAZLJE010000154.1:0-6052 GCA_045617705.1 Ruminococcus sp. | reverse complement strand
TTAAGATGCGTTTTGTTCTTTTCCTTGTGTGAATATCGCAATTGAGAACACAATCGGTATAGAACAAAATCGCTTTAGGCTGATTTGCGAAAACGATTTCTGCTTCTGCTCCGCAATCTTCGATAAGTTTTTTGTAGTAATCTACATAGTCAACTCCTGTAAATTCATGGACACAGTTGCCGAAAACCTCACGGTATCTTTCAAGAGAAAGAACATCGGAATAGGGATTGATGCCTGCTTCGTCAATTTTGTCAAGGCTTACAAGTTGGTTTCCGACTTCATCAGAAGGATAACTTAGCATCAAAACTACCTTTTTGCAACCTTTTGCGATACCGCGAAGACAAATTGCAAAACGGTTTCTTGACAAAATCGGGAAAATAACGCCGACAGTTTCGCCACCGAATTTTGCTTTTACATCTTTGGCGATGTCGTCAACACTTGCATAGTTACCCTGTGCTCTTGCTACAATTGACTCGGTAATTGAAATTACATCTTTGTCCCTAAGTTCAAAGCCTTCGGACTTTGCGGCATTAAGAACACTTTCAGATACGATAGTCGAAAGGTCGTCGCCTTCTCTGATAATTGGGCAACGAATACCACGAGATACAGTACCTACTAATCTTACATTTTGGTCCATTGTTCATACTTCCTTTCATATAAGACATCAAAACAGTATTCTGTTTCAACACTATAACAGAGTAATTATAGTACAATACTTTTTCAATATTATTACCAATATGAAATAAAAAAATTTTTTATTTATTTCTTTATTCTAATTTGGAAATAAAAAATATTCCACTCCTAAAAGTGGAATATTTTATACCATTATTGTACTATTTTCATCTTTTTCAATAAATCTATTTATATATTCATCAGGTAAATCGTCAATAGATATAGCATTGCCGTCAAAATCATATCCGATAAACACGCCTTTGTGTGAAGTAGTTTTATCATACTGAAACAATCTTCTGAAAGCAAAACGAATTAAGTTGATGAATAACTTCAAGTCTGTTGTAAAACTGATATTTTCAACATACCAAACATCGTTTTCAAATTGACTTTGCCATGTTCTCAACTCAATACTCAAGTCTCTTGGCGGACATTCGAGTCCGGGACGAACAGCCATACGAGAAAGATGCCTTTTGTTAAACTGTTTATAATGATGCTCAAAAAGCGGTCGAGGACCTATTAGGCTCATATCCCCTTTGAAAACAGAATAGAAATTCAAAAGTTCATCAAGAGAAGTTTTTCTCACAAATTTGCCAAAAGGAGTAACTATCGCATCGGCTGATGAAAAATCGACAGGTTTTTCCTTAATATTTCTGAATTTTAGTATATTAAAAGGTTTTCCGTCTTTACCTATTCTCTCTTGAACAAAAAATATCGGTGAACCTAAATCAAATAGAGTTATAATGCCTATAGCAATATTTATCGGCATAGTAAGAATAATCATAAAAAATGAAATAACTATATCGAGTATTCGCTTTATGTATCTTGTATATATTGTATCCTTTACTTTTACGGGTTCAACTTTTTCATTAACAATATCAAGGCGTTCTTCTATGAGTGCCTGTCCGACATCGTTTATCAGTTGTGATGATAATTTTTTAGAATCGACACTCATAAAGTTCACCTCACTTTTACACAATATACAACACATATAAAAATAGCATATTCAATATATTGTATTATTACTGTATAGAATAATGAAAAAATTGTCACTTTTAATATAAATTTGATATAAAATCTACTATTTTGTCTAGATATACTCGGAATAATCAATAACTTTAGTGCTTGATTTTGACTTTGTTTGGATAGAAATCCTGCCAATTGTACCAATATAATTCAAGGTAAAATCAGGATTTACTGCCATATATTCCTCGAAGTTTCGCTTTGTAGGCAGTTCGCCGTCACAGAAAGTAAAGCATTCATGCTCTGCTTGTCTAATAAACCTTACTCCTGTTTCTTTGTCTTTGAGATAGACATAAACTTTTTTTCTTTCCTTTGACTAAATTTTTGATTGTTTTTTCCATAAAAACATCCTCTCTTTATTTTTTACCTAAAAAGAGGATAAGAAAACACCCATCGTTTCCGATAGGTGTTAAAATCGATATTCACCCATCGGTCAAGCATTAGCACCTTACAAATGCAGGTTGCTGTGCGGTCAACGAGCTTGTCTCTCACGCACTCTTTATAGGTTATTTTTATTATATACTACATTTTTCTTTTGTCAACTGAAAATCAAAACTTCATTACAAGTCCTACCCTCAACGCGTGTAATTTGTCTTTGAGTTCTTCTTTCATAATCGAATATGCTTTTTCTTTGGTACAATGACCGGTGCAAACGAAGTCAATACCGGTATTGTTTATTTCCTTAGCAACTTTTCTGACTTCATCTTCAGATTTGTTAAACAAATGAAAACCGCCGATAATAGCATAAATATGTTTATCGGGAAAAGTTTCTTTCACTTCGTTTATGATATTCGCAGCACCGCCGTGAGAACAGCAGTTAATTATCACAAGTCCTTTGTCGGTATCAAGGACTAAACTTTGCTCGTGCGAAAAATCATCCGGTACAAAGCCGTTTTCTGTTTTCTTGAACATCATTTCTTTTTTGCCGATATTCTCAAGTCCAACTGTTTTGTGTGGGATAAGATAAGCACCGTCGAATAACTTATAATCACCTTTGACTATTTCAATTCTATCTTGATAATCATTCAAAACATTCTTTGGAATGCCGATGTATTTTCTGAAGATAAATTTCTTTGCATAGCAGTTGTCTGAAGTTGTTTCTCTGACATAGAACTTTGCTTTTGAATTCTCTTTGAAAAATCTCGGCATACCGTTTGCATGGTCATAGTGGGCATGGCTAAGTGTCGCGTAGTCAACATCTTCTACAGAAAAACCAAGTTTTTTCATATTTTCGGCAAATAAATCAGAGGCACCGACATCGCATAAAATCTTTTTGTCACCATATTCGACAAGAATGGAAAGCCCCCACTCCCCTTTGATATCACCATTTGGTGTATTGTCGACAATAACAGTAAGTTTGGTTTTCATTTATCCTCCCGAAAATAGAAAAGTTGAAATCTTATTAAAAGAACTAATTTTTAAACAACCCACAGTATCATATAATACTGCGGGTTGTGTTATTACTTATACTATTTTATTATTCTTTAGTTTCAGCATTTACATTAACTTTTTTGTCTTTGCCGGAAAGCATAATATTTACGATAATACCCAAAATCAAAGCACAAGCAACAGCAGTGATTGTGATATTACCGAATGTGAGAACTAATCCGCCGATACCTGCAATAAGGATAACAGACGCTGTAAAGAGGTTTCTGTTCTCATCAAGATTAACTTTCTGGAGCATTTTAAGACCGGATACTGCGATAAATCCGTACAAAGCGATACATACGCCGCCCATTACACAGTTCGGTATTGTTGACAAGAATGCAACAAAAGGTGTGATAAACGAAATCAAAATAGCCTCTATTGCGGTAGCAAAGATAGTAATAGTTGAAGCATTTTTAGTAATTGCAACACAACCTACTGACTCGCCGTATGTTGTATTGGGGCAACCACCGAAGAAAGCGCCAACCATTGAACCTACACCGTCACCAAGCAATGTTCTGTGGAGTCCTGGGCCGACATCTGCTTTACTTGCCTTTTCCTCTTTAGTCGGAACATGAAGCAAATCTTTTTCAATAATACTTGAAAGATTTCTGTGGTCGGCTACATGCTCGGCAAATACAACGAGAGCAACAGGAATATAAGCAACTGCAACTGTGCCAAAGTATGAAGGTGTAAGTTCACCGATTGAGCCAAATGCCTTAACAAAAGTAAAATCAGGTACAGAAATAAATGTTGAGAATGTTATTTCTTTGAATGTATTTGTTAACGCTGAATAATCAATTACCATCAATGCGGGATTGTTTGTGAGTAATCCTATTACATAGAATATTGAGCAAGCAACATATCCTGCAAGAATTCCTATAATAAAAGGTATCATCTTGCCCATTTTCTTGCCGTAAACAGAGCAAAGCATTACAACAAACAGTGTAATAATACCGCAGATAATTGCGACATACGGTGAGCCGGGCTTTGTGGAAAGTGATAAACTGCCGTCTTCATTTTGAGCAACTGTGATATTCTGATTAATTGTGCCGTCATCATTTAATACGGCAAAAGAATTAGGTGCTTCGACATCAAGCATGGCAGCAAATTCTTCATTGTTCTGTTCAAAAAGAGTATACTCTTCGTTAACCTCTACGATAGCGTAATCATCGGGATTTAGAGTTTGAGTATAACTCGGTGTCTGTAAATCGCCGATAGCGTTACCCGCAAGAGATAATCCGATAATAGCAACAACGGGTCCGATAACAACAGCGGGCATCAACTTATTTATCCATTTAGCGCCTACGAACTTGATAATTATAGCGATAACTACATATACAAATCCTGCCAGAACAGCACCGATAATAAGTCCTACATAACCAAGTCCGACCGTAGCCGCACCTGCAAAAGCAGTTGCCATTGAGCCAAGGAACGCAAACGATGAGCCCAAGAAAACAGGGCTTTTTGCAAGTGTAAAGCCGATATAGACGAGTGTTCCGACACCTGCACCGAACAATGCGGCGGATGTACTCATACCGTTTCCTACAATCATAGGAACAGCGATAGTAGCCGCCATAATTGCAAGCAACTGTTGGAAAGCAAAAATAATCAGTTTTCCGAAAGTCGGCTTGTCTTTGATGTTATAAACCATTTTCATATTAGATTTCCCCCTCTAAAAATATAAAAATAAGCCTTGTCCGCAATACAGACAAGACTTATGATATAACACACCATTAACCTAATCATATATGACTTGTCGGCATCTATGTACCAACTTAAAGTACACCACAAGGTATAGTACCACATATATTTTTAGAATTAGTGCTAAATTAGAATTTAAGAAAAATTTTATACTCTTGTACCGAATATTCTGTCACCTGCATCGCCGAGTCCCGGTACAATATAGCAATTTTCATTAAGATGGTCATCAACAGCAGCACAATAGATATCAACATCAGGAAACGCCTTTGAAAGCGCTTCTATTCCCTCTGGAGCCGCAATAATGCACAAGTAAACAATTCTTTTCGGGTTAGATTTTCTGATAACATTTATTGCATCAATGGCACTACCGCCTGTTGCAAGCATTGGGTCTACTACATAGGCTTCACGCTGTTCCATATCATGAGGCAGTTTCTTATAATACTCATGCGGTTCATGAGTAACTTCATCTCTTGCCATTCCGATATGACCGATTTTGCAGGCAGGAATTAAAGTTACCATGCTGTCAAGCATTCCCAAACCTGCTCTTAAAATAGGAATAACGGCAGGTTTTTTGCCTGCGATACGCTTAACTGTTGTTTTGCATAAAGGAGTTTCAATATCCTGGTCTTTAAGGGGCATATTTCTTGTTGCTTCATAAGCCATTAAGAGAGTAATTTCGCTGATAAGTTCACGAAACTCTTTGTGACCTGTTTCTTTATTTCTTAATACGCCTACTTTGTGCTGAATAAGAGGATGGTCAAAAACTGTTACATTCTTATATTCTTTATACATATCTATTTCCTTTCTTTTTCCTTTCTTTGATTTTCAAAATTAAATATAAAACTTTTGAAAATCATTATACTTTTTTTATAATATCACAAAGTCTTACATCTTTCAACAATTTTTAAAGATTACTTTCAAATATATATGTTCACAACTGTGTAAACGAAAAAAGCGAGCACAAAACAACGAGCAAATTCAAAAAAGCGATAAGCACTTGGTATTTTGGCATAAAAAGTACCGTAGTCTTTGTATAAAAACTACGGCGCTATATTCTTCTGTTTTACATACAGATTAATTTTTGCATTTGTCTTAAGATTTGCTGAAAAACTTATATTACAGACGGATTATAAACGGCGTGATTAATATGGCAAGCATACAAATCGGACAAATTATCATTAGCATTACGCGATATAAGCCTTTGCCTTTAAAAGACTTTTGACTCGATAAT
>JAZLJE010000153.1:0-12142 GCA_045617705.1 Ruminococcus sp. | reverse complement strand
AGAACGCAAAAGGATTATGGAAATCTGTTCATCTACAAACTGCAAGATAAAAATGGTTCCCTACCTTTCACAGATATTATTTGATGACAATGAAAGTCCCCAACTTTTAAATCAGGTAAAAGATATTAAAATTGAAGACCTATTAGGCAGAGACCCGATTACTTTTGACAAATCAAAAATAAGAAACTTTATTGAAAATAAAGTCTGTATGGTAACAGGCGGCGGCGGTTCAATCGGCAGTGAACTTGTCAGACAGATTGCAAAGTATAACCCAAAGCGAATTATCATAGTAGATATTTATGAAAACAACGCCTATGATATCCAGCAGGAACTTTATATTGAATACGAAGACAGGCTTGATTTAGTAACTCTTATTGCTTCTGTTCGTGACTACAAAAAAATGGAAACGATATTCCAAAAATATAAGCCCGATATAGTTTTCCATGCCGCTGCACATAAGCATGTTCCTCTTATGGAAGTTTCTCCTGCAGAAGCGGTGAAGAACAATATCTTCGGCACATGGAATATGGTAACTCTTGCCGAACTTTACAGAGTTAAAAAGTTTGTTATGATTTCCACCGATAAAGCGGTAAATCCGACAAATGTTATGGGTGCGACAAAGCGTTGTTGCGAAATGATAGTACAATATAAATCGCAGTCGGGTAGCGAAACAGAATTTGTTACAACAAGATTTGGTAATGTTTTGGGCTCAAACGGCTCCGTTATTCCGCTTTTCAGACGACAGATTGAAAGCGGTAAACCCGTCACCGTTACTCATCCCGACATCATCCGCTACTTTATGACTATTCCGGAGGCTGTATCTTTGGTACTTGAAGCAGGCTCTATCGCAAACGGCGGTGAGATTTTCGTTCTTGATATGGGCGACCCCGTAAAGATTACGACTCTTGCAGAAAACCTTATCCGTATGTACGGCAAAGTACCTTACCGTGATGTTGAAATCAAGTTCACCGGTCTTCGTCCCGGCGAGAAACTTTTTGAAGAATTGCTTATGGATGAAGAAGGTTTGAAATCAACCGAAAACAAGAAGATATTTATAGGAAATCAAATCAACATTGATGCACCTGTGCTTTTATCTCAACTTGAAACTTTGCAGGAATTTGCAGAGAATAACGAGGATGAAAAGGCAGTACAGTTACTCTCTGAAATTGTTCCTACTTTTAATCATAAAATAAACAGATAGGAGATACTTATGAAAGTCCTTCTGACAGGCGGTGCCGGATATATCGGCAGTCATACCTGTGTTGAACTTATAAACTGTGGTTATGAACCCGTAATTGCCGATAACCTTTCAAACAGTTCAATAAAAGTGCTTGACAGGATAGAAAAAATCACCGGCAAAAAACCGATATTTTACGAAATTAATGTTGCCGATTTTGACTCTCTTGATAAACTGTTTAGTGAACAGGATATTGATGCCGTTATCCATTTTGCAGGATATAAAGCAGTCGGCGAAAGTTGTGAATTTCCCGTAAAATATTACAGGAATAATATAGACACTACTCTTACTTTGCTTGAAGTAATGAAAAAGCACGGCGTTAATAAAATAGTGTTCAGTTCATCGGCGACGGTTTACGGTATTCCCAAAACAGTGCCTTTGTGTGAAACTATGCCGACATCGTGTACCAATCCTTACGGCTGGACAAAACTATTTATTGAGCAGATTTTGCAGGATACCGCAAACGCCGAGAAAGATTTTAGCGTTGTGCTATTGAGATATTTTAACCCGATTGGCGCTCACGAAAGTGGGCTTATCGGTGAAAACCCAAGCGGAATACCGAATAATCTTATGCCATATATCACTCAAGTTGCAGTGAAAAAACTACCCTTCCTGCGTGTGTTCGGAAATGATTATGATACAAAAGACGGCACAGGCGTGCGCGACTATATCCATGTTGTGGATTTAGCAAGAGGACACCTAAAAGCCCTGGAATATGCCGACAAAAACAAAGGGGCAGAAGTTTTTAACCTGGGCACGGGAACAGGGTACAGCGTGCTCGATATCGTAAATGCCTTTTCAAAGGCTAATGATATGGAAATACCTTATCAAATTTGTGACAGACGGCCCGGCGACATTGCCGAAAGTTATGCAAATCCCAAAAAGGCAAACGAAATTCTTAATTGGAAAGCCGAATTTGACCTTTTCGATATGTGCAAAGATTCGTGGAATTGGCAAAAAAACAATAAAAACGGTTATGATGATTGATTAAATCACTTATATATTATTATATCTATATATTTTAGGAGAATTGTTATGTGTGGAATAGTTGGATATGTAGGTCCGAGAGATTGCTCCGAAGTACTTGTTTCGGCACTTTCAAAACTTGAGTACAGAGGATATGACTCTGCGGGTATCGCTGTCTTTGATGACGGAAAAATCAAGGTAGCAAAATCAAAAGGCAGACTCAAAGACCTTGAAGACAAAATGGAGAAAGAAGGAAAATTATCAGGTCACGCAGGTATAGGCCATACAAGATGGGCTACTCACGGTGAGCCTTCCGATATTAATTCTCATCCCCATTCGGGAAAAAATGTTACCATAGTCCATAACGGTATTATTGAAAATTACAAAGACTTAAAACAATTTTTGATTGATAAAGGCGTTACTTTTTTAAGTGATACAGATACAGAAGTTGTTGCATTGCTTCTTGACTATTATTATAACGGTAATCCCATTGAAACAATAAAGAAAGTTTTGAGTGAAGTTAGAGGCTCTTTTGCACTGGGTATCGTTTTTGCCGATAAACCCGACACAGTCTATGCCGTAAGATGTGAAAGCCCGCTTATCGTAGGACAGGGACAGGGTGAGAGTTTCATCGCTTCCGATGTTCCCGCTATCATTCAATATACAAAGGACTACTATCTCCTTGAAAAAGGTGAAATAGCAATATTAAAAGGTGGCTGTGTTGATTTCTGCGACACAGACGGAAACAAGATTGAAAAAGAACTCAAAACAGCCGATTGGGACGAAGACGCAGCAGAAAAAGGCGGATACGACCACTTTATGATAAAAGAAATCCACGAACAGCCAACTGCCGTAAAGGATACAATTACACCGAGAATTGAGAACGGTTTGCCCTCACTTTCCGAGTGTGGAATTACACTTGATACACTCAAATCTTTCAAACAGATATTTATCGTTGCCTGCGGTACTGCTATGCACGCAGGTATGGTCGGTAAATATGTAATGGAAAAACTTGCCCGTGTACCTGTTATCGTTGATATCGCTTCGGAATTTCGTTATCGTCAGCCGATTGTAGGAGAAGGCGATTTGGTAATCATCATTTCGCAGTCGGGTGAAACAGCAGATTCTCGTGCCGCTTTGGAGCTTTCAAAGAGCCTTGGTGCAAAGACACTTGCGATAGTAAATGTACTGGGCAGTTCTATTGCAAGACTGGCTGATATGGTTATCTATACCCACGCAGGGCCGGAGATTGCCGTTGCATCTACAAAGGCTTATCTTGTTCAACTTTCCGTTATGTATCTTCTCTCATTTGAAATGGCGTTTGCCAAAGGGATGATTGATGAAAATGAATGCAGAAGATTGACAGAAATTTTGACAAAAACTCCTGAATATATTGAAGATACAATTAACAAAGTTGCTGATGACTGCGAGTCAATTTCAAAACAACTTGTTGATACCGAAAGTATGCTTTACATCGGTCGCGGACTTGACTATGCACTTTCTATGGAAGGCTCACTAAAACTCAAAGAGATTTCCTACATACATTCGGAAGCTTACGCAGCAGGCGAACTCAAACACGGCACAATTTCTCTTATTACAAACGGTATGCCGGTTGTAGCGATTGCTACACAAAACGCCTTGCTTGAAAAAACAGTTTCTAATATTAAGGAAGTAAAAGCAAGAGGTGCAATGTCGATTATCATTTGTGACGAATTTGCTAATATCGATGTTGATGCGGCTGATTACATAATAAGAGTACAGCAGATTGAAGAAATTCTCATGCCCTTGATTGCGGCTGTACCTATGCAACTTCTTGCATACTATACATCCGTTAACAGAGGTAACGATGTAGACAAACCGAGAAACCTTGCAAAATCTGTTACTGTTGAATAAAATTTGTACGGTAATACTTAAAATATAAAGGGCGGGTTATCCCCCGCCTTTTAATATAAAAGAATTTGTATCCGATAAATTATTCATTTCTTCTTGCTTTTTCTATAAAAATGAATAATAATAGTAAAAATTTAGTAAAAATTATTGACTTTCTGTTCTAAAAATGTTTTAATTGTTATGCAAAATGAATTTTTATCAACAAAATTACATTTTTGGGGGAAAATCATGAACAAAGACAATCAAGGACAACATCTTGAGAAAAAACTCAATCCGATGAATGTTTGGGCTCTTGCTTTCGGATGTATTATCGGTTGGGGTGCATTCGTAAATCCCGGCAAGAAGTTCTTGCCGAAATCAGGTACTTTGGGTACGGCTATAGCCTTGGCTTTGGGCGCATTGATTATGATAATCATTGCATTTTCGTACAGTTATATGGTACCGAAATACCCGAAAGCAGGCGGTGAATTTACATTTACCAAAGTTTGCTTTGGTAAAAACTGCGCGTATATCTGCGGTTGGTTTTTGATTATTGCTTATCTTGCAAATGTTCCGATGAACTCAACAGCACTCGGACTTATCGTTGACGGACTCGACGGAGAGGCAAATATTCTGCGTTTTGGTTATCTCTATACAAACGCGGGCTTTGACATTTATTTAGGTGAAATGCTTTTTGCTTTTGCAATTCTTATTCTATTTGCAGTTTTCTCTATCAGAGGAGTTAAGGTCGCAGGCGTTATCCAGACTATTCTTGCAACTTTGCTTGCAGTAAGCGTATTTGCGCTGACTATTGCCGCAATTATCAATGTAATCAACGGCAATATCGTTCTTGACAATATCAAGCCTTTCTGGGGCTATGATAAAGAAGCAGCACTTGCCGCAGGACAGTATTCTGATGCTTTGGCAAATAACGACAAAATGTCAATTATGGCAGGTGTGCTTGCTACACTTTCAATAGCACCGTGGGCGTTTGTCGGTTTTGATACAATTCCGCAGGCTTCCGAAGAATTCAATTTTAAAACAAAGAAAGTTAACTTCATTATGATTATCGCCATTATTTTCGGCGGTTTCGTATATATTGCAAACAACACGATTGCGGCTGCAGCCGTTACCAATTATCCCGAACTGCTCACACAGGATTCAGGCAGATGGCTTTTGCTTGAAGCGGCAAGAAATCTGCTTGGTACTCCCGGGGTTGTTTTGGTCGGAGTAGCGGTATTTTCTGCTGTTCTTACAGGTATTATGGGCTTTTATATGGCATCTTCAAGACTTATGTATTCGATGTCAAAAGAAGGCTATTTGCCCAAGTTTTTTGCAAAACTTGATAAAAAACACAACACACCGAAAGCCGCAATGATTTTCTGTATGATAGTATCATTGTCAGGTCCTGTTTTAGGTAGAGAAGCACTCGGATGGTTTGTTGATATGTCCGCTATCGGTGCATCTATCGGCTACGGATTTACCTGTCTTGCCACACTTGTTACAATGAAAAGAGAAGGCGACAAAAAGCCTGCGCTTGCAATACTTGCGGTACTCGGCTCGCTGTTCTCACTCATATTCTTGATTTTGCAGGTAGTTCCTATTCCGGGACTTGAGGGCGTACATTTTGGAAATGAGTCTTATATTATGCTTGCCGTATGGGTAGTTCTCGGTATCGTTTTCTATCTTTTCAAAGGCAAACAGTTTACAAATACAGAGGAAAAAGCAGAGGTTTAATGAGAAAAAATGGAAATTAATAAAAAAACATTTGACATTCTTGAACTTTTGAGTAATAATAGTAATTACTCACAACGAGAAATTTCGAATGAACTCGGTA
The DNA here is from genome assembly GCA_045617705.1 of Ruminococcus sp. GTDB lineage: Bacteria > Bacillota > Clostridia > Oscillospirales > Acutalibacteraceae > Ruminococcoides. The sequence continues at coordinate 6,233 of JAZLJE010000153.1, read as the reverse complement.
TCAGCGTCGGTACTGTAAACAAGTATGTTGCCGAAATGACACAAGAAGGCTTGGTCTGTGACGGCAGCATTACAAAAAAAGGAATAGACGCCTTGGAGCCGTACAGAGTTAAGCGTGCAGTATTTATTGCCGCCGGCTTTGGCTCTCGACTTGTTCCGATTACGCTGAACACTCCGAAACCTCTTGTAAGGGTGAACGGCAAGAGAATTATCGACTCTTTGCTTGATGCCATTGTTGCTGCAGGAATTGAGGAAGTTTACATTGTCAGAGGGTATTTGGGCGAGCAGTTTGACCAGTTAACCTACAAGTATCCGATGATAAAGTTTATTGAAAATCCTGTGTATAACGAAGCAAACAATATCAGTTCGATTTCCTGTGCAAGTTATCTTTTGAAAAACGCTTATGTTTTGGAAGGCGACTTGATGCTCTACAATCCGAAACTGATAAAAAAGTATCAATATCATTCAAATTACCTCGGTATTAAATGCAAAACCACCGATGACTGGTGCTTTAAAGTCAACGACAAAGGCATTATCAAAAAAATGGCTATCGGCGGTACTGATTGCTACCAAATGGTTGGTATCTCCTATTGGAATGAAACCGACGGCGCAAAACTTGTCGGCCATATCAAAAGTGTGTATCAATCTCCCGGCGGTAAAGAACGCTACTGGGACCAGGTTGCTCTTGAATATTTTATTGATGAATATGATGTTTATGTCAGAGAATGTCAGTTTGAAGACATAGTCGAAATTGATACATTCAACGAACTTAAGAAACTCGACAAAACATACGACTTGTAATGCTTGTTTCCTTTCTTTTTTAACGTTATGCGTTATAAATGGAAAGTCTCCAATAATAGTGCAAAGGCCACCCGCCAAAACCCGGGTGGCTTTTGTATTTAGAAGAGCCGAGCATCGCAGCCCAAAAATAATGCAGCACGACACCGGAAAGGTGTAGTCAACAAAGTTGACGAAATCTTTCCGAGAGAGTTGCAAGTTGTTTTTGGAATAGCGGAGATGAGCGAGATTTGACATAGAAGAGCCGAGTGCCGAAGCGCGTTGCACTTCGAATGAATAATGAATAATTAACAATTAAGGGAAAATCGCGAAGCGATTTTACTAAATACTAAAAACTAATTACTAGGTACTAAAAAGGATGTGGCATTTGTCACAGCCTTTTGTATCATTGTGTATAGATTTTGAAAGAATTGAAAGAAATTGTCATTGTGCGGTCGTTGACATCTTTTTCCATTTCGCTTTCGTCAATGCCGTCAAAGTAGAAGTCAAGTGTCAAAGTGCGATTTGTCGGCATTATCTTTGTCGGAACGAGGACATTCAGTCCTGTGCTTTCGAGCGAACTGTCAATTTCTTCTTTGAAAATCTGTCTGCCGTTTGCTTCAATCGTGCAGGTTGTTGCTTTGTCAACACTTTCAACACCGAAGAAAACATGCAGGTCTATTGCATCTTTCGGGATGTTACTTATCGGGATAACCATTTGGCCTTTCGGTCCTGCCATCGGTGTACGCCAGCCGGTTGTGTGCCTAAATCCCTCTGTGGTGTAAAGGTTTGCCGTAGTATCCATATCAAACGAAAGTAAAGTACCGAGTTTGTATTTTTCTACAACGCCGTTGTTTGTGTAGAAACAGTCCATAAGTTCCATATTCTTGTATTTATCGGCAGAAGTTTTCAGCCTGTACTGTTCAACACGAGTGTCTTTGTTTGCGCCTGCGTTAAGGAAAAAGTCTCTTTCTCTGCTCTCATTTTCCTTAATATCATAGTATGCTTTTCCCGAACCGTATTCCGAGTAGTCGGCATCGGTCAGAGTTTTTACTAATGTAGAAGGCAAATCAAAATGAGATACAGGAGCAGAAGAAGTTTTGTATCCGTGCTTTGCACTTGCTTTCTTGATAAGAAGAACAGGGTGCTGCATAAGTTCTGTATCACCGTGGTTTGCAGTTATGATGATAGTTGACTTGTCAAAGACACCGTTTTCTTTCATATCGTTTATCATATCAAAAAGATAGGCAAAGCAACCGTTTATCTGTTCGTTAAGGCTTGTGCCGTTTTCATCTCTTTGAGCATCTTTTGTTAAAGTATAGGGAGATTCAGCGCCTTCAAGGGAGTATATACGCAGAGATTTGTCATACTTATCGGTATAGGTAAAGCCTTCTTTATTTCTGTAATCTTCGTAGAACTTCGAGTCAGATGAAGTATAGGTGTTTTCACTTTTATAGTCATTAAAAAGATTAGCATCAGGCCAGAAGGGCATTTTAAGGTAATGAGGCATATAAGTATATAATGTATACTGATATATGACTTTTGTTATTGCTTTATATGCCGTGAGGCTTTCTGCTTGGCTGACAATGTTCTCAAGAGACTCGGTTGCACCTTTGCCGAAAAAGGTTGATTCTGCAAAAATGCGGGAGTCAACATCGCTGTTTTTCAGCGTTGTGTACGCTGTGTCACCGTCCCAGACATTGTCGATATAAGAACTGTATCTGCTTTCTTTTTTGTATGCCGTACCCGAAAGCATAGAGGGGAGTGCTTCTATTTTACTTGCACCTGATGCAAGGGCGTTTGTATATTCCGTAAAGCAGTCAAGTTTTTCCTCATAATCGGGATGGTCTTCTTTGAATTTGTCGTAATATTTCTGGTCAAAAGAGTCCAAAATGAAAACTACGGTATTTTTCTGATTGGAGAGTTCATACATACCGTCTGTTGTTACTTCATAAGATGTCTTATTGATAACATCGCGGTTTTTGACAACAGTTACAGCGAGGGCGATGCCCTGCACAATAATAAGAGTGAGCGAAATGTAGATAAGCATTTTTCGCCATTGTTTTTTGAACACCATTATAAAAGCAAACGGCAAAGCGAGGCACGCAGCCCACATAGCAGAGTCGATAGCACCGTAGGTGGTGTAGTCTTCCCAAACGATTTTACTACCGTCAAGTACGCCCGAACCGTATCTTATGTTGAAAAAGTTTCCCTGAATACAAAAGCCCAAGGCAAGTCCGAAAACAAGACAGCAAAGAGCCTTGTGAATAGCACTTTTAGGCAACGAACAAACAAGGGTAGACAACACAAATGTTACAACAAAAGCGACAGAAACGGGAATAAGCATCGAAAAGAAGCCAAACCAGAATTTGTCGTTATCTGCTATATAAAGATTTAACGGACCGAAGAATATAAGCGAAAAAGTAAGAAAAAGACTTACTACTCCGCCGAGCATAAATCGGTGTTTCAATGAAAAATATTTATCATCCATTTTTGTTTTCTCCGTCGATAAGTTTTCTCACAAAAGAGAGGTTAACATTAGGCTCAATAAAGGGCCGTGTGATTTTTCTTACAGGTTTGCTTGCAAACAGGAAGCACATAAAAATCGCAAACGCTATCAAAAGAATTGCATCAATAGTAACATCCTCTGCATAAGGCAGTCTGTAAACATTGTAGAAATACTTCAATATCAAAACTACCTGCAAGTGGAGTACAAAGATATAGAGTGAATACTGTCCGAGATGGGACAAAAAGGTCTTTTTTCTCGGTGCGATAAGAATAACCGCAAAAGAACCCAAAATACCAAGTACAAATGCACCGATATTTATTGCAATAAGGCGTTTTGTACTTGTGTCAATATCTTCCATCTGTTCGTAAATATTGTAACTGCGCCACAAAACTTCACGCAGGTCGAGATTTGATACTTTCAAAACGAGCAGGAAGGCACAAACAAAGAACAAAAGCGACAAGATTTTTGACAAAACGATAACGGCTTTGCTGTTGTTGAATTTTTCCAAAGTGTCTTTTTGCAGGAAATATCCGATAAGGAAGAACGGATAGTAGGTAAGCACTCTGAAAAGTTGACCGTTTATTGCAAGATTAAAGGCGTAGGCGAATATCATAACAACAACGGATATCCACATCATGTGCTTGCCGAATTTTTCAATTAACACTGGGGTAATGAGCATAAAGATACCCAAGACAAGAATATACCACAATCCGTAAGTAGGCTCAAGCAGGTTAAATGTCATTGTGTCACCGGTAAATCCTTGAATAAGTATGCCTACGCAGTAGTAAAGCACATAGGGAATAAGAAGTCTTTTGAAGACTCCTGCGTAGTCTTTTTCATCAATCTTGCGTTTTGCAAAATATCCCGATATCATAATAAATGCGGGCATATGAAAAAGATTGATAAAATAATATATTTGTCTTATAACGAGAGAGTTATAAAATATTGCACCGATACAATGAGCAACGACAACAAGGATAATAAGTATACCTTTTACATTGTCAAGCCAGTAATCGCGTTCTTTTATGCTTTTGTTTTCTGTTGATAAAGTCATACAGAAACCCCTCATTTTCTTATTATAAACCATTTTATATAATACTAAAATGCAAAGCAATAGTCAACAACATAAAAGAATTATAAAGGTTACAACTTCAAGCGGGAAAATTTGACTTTTGCTTATCGGTAATGTAAAATTAGACTATATTTACAGTAAAAGAGGGAAGATAGTGAATTTTCAGGCTTTTCTTGATATAGCGGTGGTAGCACTGCGATTTCTAATGCCCGTTTATGCCGTGGTAATCGTATATCAGTGCTATGCCTCAATGAGGCGTCATCAGCGCCCCGAAAAACCCCTTGTTACTTTGCAGGTCAAGGGAGCAAAACAAAAAGTTCCCGTGCTGTTCTGGGAAAACTCAATAGGCAGGAGCAAAGGCTCGGATATCTGTGTACTCGACCCGTCTGTTTCTCGTGAGCATTGTGTACTTTTAAGGCGACAGGAAGGCTGGTTTGTGTCCGATATCGGCTCAAAATCGGGAACTTATGTCAACGAGAAAAAGGCTCGCAACAGAACAAGGGTGCTTATTGATGATGAAATCCGCGTCGGTAACACGACTTTCATACTAAAACGCGGTGACGAATATAAAGAAGGCTTGCGTCCGTCGTGGTTTTTCTCAAAGGCATCAAACAAAGGCTCTCTGCAACCATATAAACTTATGATACTTATTACCCTTTTTCATTTGTTTATGGCGGTTGAAGCCTGCTTTTCCAATGAAGTACAGGACTTTGTACCACTTGAAATTTTCGTTTGCCTTGAAGCGATAATATGGGCGTTTTTCTTCATTTCGTCTTTTGTTTTCAACAGGATAAATTTCGAGATTGAAGCATTGATGCTTTTCTTATCGGGAATAGGAGTTATGCTTTTAGTTCGGCAGGATGTTCGTTCTGCTTTTGTTCAACTTATCGCGATGACAGTAGGCATAGTTTTCTTCTGTTTTCTTGTTAAGTTTATCGAAAATCCAGACAGGGTTAACTCGTGGCGACTTGCCATTATGATAGGCGCGGTTGTTCTTCTTTTGATTAACCTTGTATTCGGCAGAGTGCAAAACGGCGCTGCAAACTGGATAACAATAGGCTCTATCTCCATTCAGCCTTCGGAATTTGTTAAGGTTGCATATATCTTTGTCGGAGCAGCCGCCCTCGACAAATTACAGACAAAAAGAAACTTTATTGAATTTATCATCTTTTCGGCAATTTGTGTAGGTGCGCTTGCGATTATGGGCGACTTCGGTACTGCTCTTATCTTCTTTGCAACCTTCTTGATTATAGCGTTTATGCGTTCCGGTGACTTCAAGACTGTCATACTTGCACTTGTCGGTGCGGTGTTCGCCGGACTTATCGTTTTGAAATTTAAACCCTATGTCGCACAAAGATTTTCGTCATGGGGGCATGTTTGGGAAAATGCCCAGACTACAGCCTACCAACAGGCGAGAGTACTGACATATACCGCTTCGGGCGGTATCCCCGGTGTCGGTGTCGGAAACGGATATCTCAAATATGTTGCGGCTTCCGAGTCCGACCTTGTTTTCGGTCTTGTCAGCGAGGAAATGGGCGTTGTTATTGCGTTTGTAATTGCGGCGGCGATTATCGCACTTGCTTTTTATTCAAGAGCGATTACCACCCGTTCAAGAAGTACATTCTATTCTATCTCCGCTTGCTGTGCGGCAGGACTTATGATATTCCAGTCGGCACTCAATATTTTCGGTGCTACCGATATTCTTCCGCTTACGGGTGTCACACTTCCGTTTGTCAGTGCGGGCGGTTCGAGTATAATTGCCTGTTTCGGGCTTATGGCGTTTATCAAGGCGGCTGATGAAAGAACTTATGCCGCAAAGAGAATTCGACCGAAAGAAGAAATCTGACAGAAAAGCAAAGGTGATTGATTTATGAAA
>JAZLJE010000152.1:0-2494 GCA_045617705.1 Ruminococcus sp. | reverse complement strand
AAACTCCCCGCCTGGTATACAGAAGGGTTTAACATTCATCCGTATATCACTTTTGCTTTGCCGTTGTCACTTGGTTTTGTCGGTGTAAGAGAGCCGATGGACTGTCGTATCAAAGACGATAACTTCGATTTGAAGACCATTCCCGAAATCCTCAACCCTTGCTTGCCGAATGGTATAAAAGTTATTTTTGCAAACGAGCCGAAATATAAAGCAGGCGATATTTCTTCTGCAGAATATAAAATTTCTTTATCATCAGATTATATTGCTAATGAAGAATTATATTCATCTTTCAACGAACTGATGAAAAAAGACGAAATCCTTATCGAAAAGAAGACAAAAAAAGGTGTAAAAACCGTGAATATAAAAGAACAGATTTTGTCTTTTGATATATCTCTTTGTGATAAAGTGCAAATAACACTTGTTTTGCCTTGCGGCAGCACGAACAATGTAAATCCGAGTTTGCTGATAAAAGCGTATGAAAACATAACTCAAAACGAAGTTTTCACAGAGGTAACAAGAACGGATATTTTCGTAGAGGGAGGCTCTCGTTTTGAATAATCAAAAGTATGATATAGTATTGCTCGATGCCGATGAAACCGTCTTTGATTTTAAGAAAAGCGAAGCATATTCTTTCGAAAAAACTCTCGGTGAATTCGGTGTTGAATTTAACGAAGAAAGATTAAAACTTTACAGCGATATAAATCTTTATATGTGGAAGGCATTAGAGCGTGGAGAAGTCACCCGCGAAAGCCTGAAAACAAAAAGATTTGATATGTTTTTCGAGCAGGTTGGCGTAGCGGATGTAGATACAAAACTGTTCAACGAAAGGTATATTTATTATCTTTCAACCTGCAATTTTCTGCTTGACGGTGCTTATGAATTTGTAGAAAAATTAAGCAAGTATTGCAAACTTTATCTTGCAACAAACGGCTTGACGATTGCCCAGCGCGGACGATTACAAAAAAGCAGGATAAAACCGTTCTTATCAGGATGTTACATTTCCGAGGAAATCGGATTTGCAAAGCCCGATAAAGAGTATTTCGAGTACATATTTACCGACCTTCGAGTAGAAGATAAGAAAAGGGTTATTATTTTAGGCGACTCCGAAACATCCGATATGCAAGGCGGTAAAAACGGAGGTATAGAAACCTGCCTTTACAACCCGAATAATAAAGAATATAGCAAGGACCTGTGCGACTATTCAATCAGCAGTTATGACGACTTTTTTGATATTTTATTAGGAAAATAAAATAGTACTTGATTTTTTGGTCTGAATTATATATAATATACAAGCACAATTAAATAGAGATATTGAATTTGACCATTAGTAGAGTTGTCCGAGCGGCCGAAGGAGCAGCACTGGAAATGCTGTGTACCTTTCTGGTACCGAGGGTTCAAATCCCTCACTCTACGCCAAACGCAAAAGGGTGCCTTTTAGGCACCCTTTTGCGTTATATAAATAGGGATTTGAAGCCCAAGGGGGTAGAAACGGCACGAAGTGCAAAAACAGTCCGGTGGACAGTTTTTAGTTTCGCACTCTTCGGTGCTCCGAGCCGAAGAAAGAAAATTTAAATATAAATATAAATTTTCATCCCTCACTCTACGCCACATCAGTACCGTAGCTTTGATAAAAGACTACGGTGCTTTTTTATGCCTCAAAAACCCGGTATTACTGCGGTTTTACGCACTTTTTGACTAAAATTTCGGTGTGTTTTGTAAGCGACTTTTCAGAAAAAATAACTAAAAATATCAAAAATATCTATTTATACCAAAAGCAATCGTATGATTATTGTAATCGTATGATTGTCAAAATTGGTGTTCAAAACACTCGCAGATGAAAGTGAAAATGAACAGATATATGGAGGTTGGCTTGTATGTATGTTTGTTTGTTACTTGTAGTTTTAAAAGAATAGTGTTATTATTTCAACCATTGTTATCTGATGAATTAGATGATGATCAAGTGTTTATACTGGTTTTTCAAAGATTTTGCTAAACTTATATAGAAAACTTCGAAAAGTATATAGAAGTTCATAAGTGTTATAGAGGCTTTAGAATTGTTTACTTCTCAGAAGGAAAAGGTTATCACAAACGATATGCTTATGAAGCAAAGAGATAGATTATTATCAGGGAGTCGTAAGTACGCTCTATATCAGATATGGAAGAGTTACAAGATTCTTGATGAGCATAGTGGTGTAGAGATTCTGAATGGTAAGGCAAATATAAATCCATGTCAAACTTGATTCAGATAGTCACAAATACAAATCATTACATTAGATATACCCATACTATCATTAGCAAAACGGAAATGAATAGTGAAATGGATTAATCAAATACATGAATAAAAGCAAGTACAAGAAACATATTTTAATTTTTAGCCTATCGGGATTTTTACTCGGTAGGCTTATTTTTTTGTTTTCCGGGTAAACTTTGTGAATTTTTTGATTTTTATGTCCGTGGATAAGTGTAGGTAAGAATAATCCTTTTATAAAAACTG
>JAZLJE010000151.1:0-3216 GCA_045617705.1 Ruminococcus sp. | reverse complement strand
TCTTTGTCTTTTTGTATTTCAAGACAAGGCTGTGCAACACCCGGAGTGTAAGCAAGTGACAAACTTTCTTCACTGTTTACTTCTACGGTTGAGACAACCTCGATTTTGCCTTTCCATTTTTCGTGGAGTTTCAGCGACTCTTTTGCATAATCCATAGTAAATCCTTCTTCATACCATCTTTTTCGGGTCAACAAGAATGTCAAACTCTTTCTCTGACATAACATCCATTTTCAGTACGGCTTCTTTCAGCGTCAGCGAATTTTCGTGAGCGTACTTTGCGATTTGTGCCGCCTTTTCGTAGCCGATTTTCGGTGCAAGGCAGGTAACAAGCATAAGCGATTTGTCAAGATTTTCTTTCATCTTCTTTTCGTTCGGTTTGATACCTCTGACACAGTTTTTCTCAAACGAAATCATAACATCGGTTAAGAGCCTTACCGACTGCAAAAAGTTATATGCACACACAGGCATAAATACATTGAGTTCAAAGTTGCCCTGTGACGCCGAAAGGGAAATCGCCGTATCGTTAGCCATAACCTGCACCGCGACCATTGTGACAGCCTCGCACTGGGTGGGGTTTACTTTTCCGGGCATAATCGAACTGCCGGGTTCATTTTCGGGAATGGTTATCTCGCCGATACCGCACCTCGGTCCCGACGACAAAAAACGAATATCGTTTGCAATTTTCATCAGGTTACAGGCAAGAGTTTTTAACGCTCCGTGGGCAAAGACAAAAGCGTCTTTTGATGTAAGGGCGTGGAATTTATTTTCATCGGGGATAAACTCCGTATCGAGCATAATCGACAATTCATCACACACCGCTTTATCAAAATTTTCCGGTGCGTTCAATCCCGTGCCGACGGCAGTTCCGCCGATGGCAAGTTTTTTCAAATGGTAAAGGGTTTTCTCTATCATATTGTAGGACTCAGAAAGCATAGTTCTCCAACCGCTTATTTCCTGCGAAAACTTTATCGGTGTTGCGTCCTGAAGATGAGTCCTGCCGATTTTTATTACATTGACATTTTCCATTTCAAGCACGGAAAATGCAAACATAAGTTTGTACAATGCGGGAAGAAGACGGTTTTCCACCGCAAGCGTTGCTGCAATATTCATCGCCGAGGGGAACGTATCGTTTGAACTTTGCGACATATTTACATCGTCGTTCGGGTGCAAAAGTTTTTCACCCGCTATTTCGTTACCGCGGTTTGCAATAACCTCGTTGACATTCATATTTGTTTGAGTTCCGCTGCCCGTCTGCCAAACTGAAAGAGGGAAATTGCCGAAAAGTTTTTCGTCCTTGATTTCATCACACACGGTTTCGATAATCTCTGCTTTTTTGCTGTCGATTTTTTGAAGTTTCAAGTTTGCTTTTGCACAGGCGGATTTTAGTGACGCAAAAGCCGAAATAATTTCAAAAGGCATTTTTTCTTCGCCTATCCTGAAATTTTCAAAACTTCTTTGTGTCTGTGCCCCGTAGTATTTATCTATGGGCACTTTAACTTCGCCCATTGTGTCGTGTTCAATACGGTAGTCCATAATAACACTCCTTTATCAGTTTTCGTCAAACATAAGAACAGGAAAATCCTCGCGGTATTCCTTTATAATATACGGATGTTCTTTTGCATAATCAAAAATCACTTTGCCCACTTCGTCTTTTACAAAGGCTTTCATTTTTTCAAGCGGGATTTTGTTGATTTCTTTGCAAGTCGGCGTAAGCGCGATTACCAATTTTTCGTCCTTTTTCATAACCCGCAAAGGCCAGATTTTGCAGTCAAAAGGCTTTGTATCTTCGTCGAGAATACAACCTTTTTTATTGTCAAGAAAGTAGCAGGGTGCTTCTTCGTTTTCGTCATTTGTCTTGTATTTATCGTCAAGATACATTCGAAAAAAGCCGTTGTCACTAATAAAACTATATCCGTTTTTTGTTAGTTTTTCTGCGGTTTTTTTGTCAAAAAGCGGGGTTTCCCACAGACTGCACCTTCGAAAAGAACAGCAAAAACGACAGTTCGCACACGACTTTTTTGATAAAATCCGTGACAGCATAGTTACTTGCTCCTTGCCAAATACTTTTTATACTTTTGTGTCGGGTGATAAGACATTTTAGACTGCCTTAACCCTTCCATATTCAAATCTTCCTCGCGGTTTAGGTACTTATACCGAACAAGGTTTTTTGCCATTTCACGGCAGATAAAACTGTATGCACCACACTCGGCAAATTCGCCGTAGGATTTTTCAAAATGAATGTCGCAGGTGTTGTGATTTATCTGTGACGCGATTGACATAGCGACAGGAATTTCATCTACATAGATAATAAGCCCGAAAAGTTCAAGCGCGTCTATATTAGCGAGCGCTTCTTTTATTGCGTCGCGTTCAATAATTATCATCTTATCTTCGCTATGCTCCGAAAGCCACATTTCTTCAACCTTGTAGGCGTCTTCTATATTCGTTTTGTCTATCTTGCAGACACAGATATTTTCATAAGTCTTTTCAAATTTCAGGCACTTGTTCTTGTGCTTGTGATATTTATTGCCGACCAAATCGGCAAGTCTTTGCGTTTTGTAGATATAGTCGCAGTCGCCCTCGTCGAAAGAAAATTCGTATTCATCTTTGCATATTTCATCAAGCAGATTTTTCTGTTTTTCCGACAGAAAACAAAACTGCAGTTTCTCGCCTTTGCTTTCTGCGTACTGTTTGAGAATTAAAATTTCTTTTTCTATATCGCCCTCGCCAAGCGGAAAGGCGTAGCCTACTCGGTTATACGGTCCGTTGTAAGAACGAACGAGAAAACCGTTGTCAAAACAGATTTTTGTATCATACTTTTTTCGAAGCAAAAAGAGGTTTGCAAAAGAAAGGTCGTTGCCCATATTACCTGTCTTTTCGACAATTTTTTGCACAGCCTCTCTGTCTTTTAATTCGGGTGTTTTGAAATTAAGCATATAACTCCCCTTATACTAATATAAATTTGATTATAATACTAAACGCCGATATTAGCAAGTAAAAGAGCGTATAAAATATAATGTTCACAAAATAAAATTATAAAGCATATTGAAATTTTATCCATTTGGCTATATAATTTAAGTAATAAATTTTTAGGAGGAAATTTTATGGAACTATTTAAAAAATCAGTTGCGGAATTTATCGGAACCGGTGTACTTGTTGTTTTCGGTTGCGGTACTGCTATGACAGTCGGCTGTGACTCGGCTTCGGGCTGTGGATACA
>JAZLJE010000150.1:0-5933 GCA_045617705.1 Ruminococcus sp. | reverse complement strand
TTCTACGGCCCTTGTACTATATGCGCCATTATTTATCACAAGTATTTTTTTGTCTTTCGGTAAAAGAGAATTAAGACAAACATCAATATTTAATGTACCTGAGCCGCAAAATAATACGCTTGTATATTTTTCCTTATCTGCATGAACAATTTTCAATAAGTCGCTTCTGAGATTTTGCATCAATTCACCGAACTCTTTTTCTCGCGGACAGATATCCGGGACAATCTGCGACAGTTTTACTGTGTCGGTAGTGGTCGACGGACCGGGATTGAGTAACACATTTCTTTTTATATTCATAATCGCCTCCGTGTTGTTCATTTTTCGTCTTTCTAAACATCATTTTATAACAACTATATTACATTATTACCACTTTGTCAATATATTTATGCATTTTCAAAGTTGTTTTTTGAACAAAAAATCCTGTATACCATTTGGCATACAGGATAAATTTATACTTCATAATCGAAACATGCACGAGATTTTGTAAAAGGTCTTACTTTATTATCCGCTACTTCTACATGATAAGGATTTACGGAATATGCCTTTAGGGACGCGAAGTTTTCAAAAGTAGAGTCGAGCATAAGGCTTACATTTGATGTATCAAAACCGTTTGTGTTTACCGTTATATCAATAAGTCCGTCAATTTTGCCTTTTAATCCTTCAAGTCCGGATTTAATATCAGACTTGATTACTTCAAGTTCTTGTTGAGTTAAATCGTCATTTAGTGTCCAAAGTATTATATGTTTTACCATAAAGATCAACCCTTCTTTGATAAATAGTTTGATGTTTTCTTAATAAACAACAGATACAAAATACTGTATACTATTGTTAATACTATGATTGCAAGTGAGGAAATTATAACAACCAATGCAACTATAAGTGGCATATTGCTGTAGAATTCGGGAATAACATCAGCAAGAATTCCGATAATCAAAGTAAGAATAAATGCAGCCTCGTATATTTTGAAAACTTTTCTTCCCTTTTTTGAATATTCCTGATTACCTGTTTTTTCAAGAAGTTTTACACAAGCGGTAATAACAAAGTAGACAACAAAGATATCAAAAATACGCGATACTAAATCAATCGTGGGATAGATATTTTCCGCTACTTTGCCCAATGCATCCTTTGCCGGAATTGCATCAAGAATTATGCCAATCAGCGAAAAGACTATACTTGCTATTTCAATTTTGAATGCAACAAGAAAATCTTTACAATCAAGTGATGCTTTCTTCAAAGCGAAAAGATATATTATTTCACAGATAATTGTTGCTATTCCCAGTGAAAAAGCGACCACACCAATAACAAGGCTCTTTTCAATTTGATAAAATCCGGTAGTCAAAGCCGTAGCAACAGCGGAAAGCAATATAATCAACTGGGTTACAAAAGCGGTATTCAAGCCTTTAGAGGCATTTTTATATTCCTGCATAAATACTCTCCTAAATACTTTTTCTTAATTATAACCGAAATCATTTGATAAAGCAACAAAAATATCAAGACAAATTCTTTTATATAAATAAATTGACAAATGCATATATAAAAAGATATAATTATTGTAATTAAATATTTGGAGTGTTTATATGAGAAAAAATCAAATTAAAAATGCAACTCCTTTTATCACCTTGGTTTCTGCAATTATTACTGTTGCACTCGGTATTTTCACCATTGTTGCACCTGTTGATATTGTCGCAGTTGTATTTGTTGATGTTTTAAAAATCGTCATCCTTCTTTGGGGTACTTCAAAAATGGCAAATATGTTTTCCGAAGGCAAAACAACAAAAGGTATTATATTTATGTCGATTGTCACGATAATAACAATACTTTTAGTTACCTTTGTGAATTTTACCATTTCGGCATTGAACATCTTTGTCGGTATTATCGCAATAGCACTCGGCTTTGTCAGACTTGCCATTATGGTTTATCTGATAACCCAAGGAAACGCGGGTGTTTTCAGAAACCTTATTTCTGTTTTGCTTTGCTTTACATTCGGAGTTATTTTATTTGCGATACCCGATATGAACTTCGGAATACTTCAAATTGTAGTCGGTATTTACCTTATACTCTACTCTCTCACAATGTTCGGAGATTTTATGGCAGAGTTATTTAAAACTGACCTTGCTGAAGATAAAATCAAAAGACGCGTTCACTTTGCTCTTCCCAACTTTATTACTGCGTTTATCCCGAATAATATGATTGGAAAGTTCAATAAAATTCTTGAGCAAAAAGACCCGAACAACGCTATGATGATAGACGAAAAAGTTGTTGACGGATACAACGAAGTTAACTTTGAAGTTCTCGTTCACATGTCAAAGGCTGTTTTAAAGCGTTTCGGTCATGTTGACATTTGTATCGGTGATACGGTTTATTCCTACGGAACTTATGACTCAAGCACAAATAAACTCGGCGGTATGATAAGTCAGGGTACATTTATCGTTGTTCCGAAAGACAGATATATAGATGACTGCTTAACAAAACAAGGCAAATATGTAGTAGGTTTCGGAATGTGCCTTTCGGAAGAACAGTTAAAAGCGGTACACGAGAGAATTGATGAGATTATGAGCGAGACTGTCCCTCTTGAAAGCGAATACGAAAAGGGGCTTAAAAACGGTGTAAGTGAAGAAGAACTTAACAAACTCGAAGACCCCGCCTCAAGAGTTGTCAGAGATATGGGCGGTAAAGTACATACGGTTGTTAAAGGACCTTTCAGAACATACTTTGCTGTCAGTTCTAACTGTGTTCAACTTGCAGATACTATAACAGGCAAAGCAGGTATTGATGCAATATCATTCAACGGAATTCGAACTCCCGGTGCATACTACTCTATGATGGACGATATGTTCCATAGAAGTAACACAAGAGTTATTCGCAGAACTGCTTACCTTGAAGCAGGAAAGCCGGATGAGAATGTATCAGACGAATTCATTTCAGCAGTAAAATAAAGCAAAAAATTACAGCAGTACATTTTTATTGTACTGCTGTTTTATTATGCGCAATATTATTTTTGGCTCGGTGTTGATGCGCCGACACGCTCACACTTAATTCCCATAATTACAAGAGAGTCGCCATCAAATGAATATTCCATTTCTTCTGTTCTTTCTTCTGTGTCAAAGAAAGTGCATTTGATAACAGAGCCGTCAGTTGTATAAACACAATTATAGATAAATGCGTCATACTGATTTATCTGCATTTTTCCGTCTGCTGTGAAAGAGAACTTGTAAGAAATACCGTAGTCTTCAAATACATATTCCCAGTCACCGACAAGTTTTTCGTCAGCCTTAAAGTCGGGTGATACAGTAAGCGGGCTTTTGGGCATTGATGCCTGTTTGAGAGTAAATTCTGTACCGTCTGTGGTTTTCAAGGTCATTACCTGATTACCGAAAAGTCTGCTTCCGGAAATTGTCATTGTATATTCACCGGAAAGTTCGCCGTAATACTGACCTATCATAAGAGTTTGTGTAGAATTGTCGGCTGATGTTACCGAATACTCACCGTTAAAATCAATAGTCCCCATTGACATAGATACAATTTTCTCATCTTTTTCATCTTTGAAAGTGTAGTAATAGGTGTTTTCGTCAGATGCTGTATATGCCCAAGTACCGTTTACGGTATGTGCAAAAAATCCGTAGTAAATTCCAAATCCGAGCAAAGCACCAACAACAATGCAAATTGCTATGATAATCGGTATTTGCAAAGAGGGTTTCTTTTTCTTGGGTTCAATATTATTTTCTTCAAAAGAAAATTCATCTTTGATATCTGATACAACATCGCTGATGTCTTCATTGGCAATTTCTTCAATCTCTTCATCGGAAATTTCCGGGATTTCTTCGCCTGTAATGCTTTGTACCATATTTATCTCATCTATGATTTCTTCTTCTGCACTTTCCGGTACTACTGCATCATTTTCAGTTTCTGTGATTTCTTCACCCTCAATTTTTTCTTTAATTTCATCATCAGGTGTTACGGGTGAAAACTCGTCATTTATTCCCATTGGTATTACCTCCTTTATTTTCTAATCATTATACTACACGCAAGGGAATAAATCAACATTTTTGATATGAATTTTTTGCTAATAATTATGCTATATTCATAAATATTGTATAGCAATATTGATATAGTACAATAATTATGGTATATTTTAGTTGTATTAAAATGCAATTTTTAGGTGGGGACTATGGATTATTTAGAACTTTACAATCAATGGTGTGAAAAAGCAACTGACGAAGAACTTCACGCTGAACTTTTGAACATAAAAGATAATAATGACGAAATCTATGAAAGATTTTATCGTCCGCTGAAATTCGGTACAGCCGGACTTAGAGGTATTTTGGGCGCCGGTACAAACAGAATGAATATTTATGTTGTCCGCCACGCTACCCAAGGTCTTGCAAATTATCTTATTAACAAATATGAAAATGCTTCTGTCGCTATTTCTCACGACAGCAGAATTAACGCAGACCTCTTTATGAATGAAGCAGCGAGAGTACTTGCGGCAAACGGCATTAAAGTTTATATCACAAAAGAACTTGAGCCTACTCCCGTTTTGAGTTTTCTTGTTCGTCATTTTAAATGTCAAGCCGGTATTATGATTACAGCAAGCCACAATCCCGCAGCATATAACGGATATAAGGCTTATGGCGAAGACGGCTGTCAGATGACCGACTACGCTGCAACTTCTGTTTACAACGAAATTCAAAAAATAGATATGTTTGATGATGTTGAACTTGTACCACTTGATGACGCTATAAGTTCCGGTTTGGTTGAATATGTTGACGATGAAGTATACACAGAATATCTGAAAAATGTTAAAGAAAATCAAGTTGACAGCGAAATTTGCAAAAAATCAAACTTAAAGGTTGTATATACTCCGCTAAACGGTACAGGCAACAAACTTGTTCGCAGGGTACTTCGTGAAATCGGAATAGACGATGTTACAGTCGTTCCCGAACAGGAAATGCCCGACGGCAATTTTACCACTTGCCCCTACCCTAATCCGGAAATCCGCGAAGCATTGCAAAAAGGTCTTGAACTTTGTGACAAAGTTAAGCCCGATTTACTTCTTGCTACAGACCCCGATGCTGACCGTGTCGGTATTGCCGCTAAAGACTATGACGGCTCTTACAGATTGCTTTCAGGTAACGAAACAGGTGCTTTGCTTACCGACTATATCATTTCTTCAAAGATTAAATTCGGAAATCTTCCGAAAAATCCGATTATTGTCAAGACTATCGTTACCACAAAACTCGTTGATGCTATCTGTGAAAAGTACGGTTGCGAATTGGTACAGGTATTGACAGGCTTTAAATATATCGGCGAGGTTATTCTTCATCTTGAAGAAAAGAACGAAGAAAACCGCTATGTTTTCGGCTTTGAAGAAAGTTACGGTTATCTTGCAGGAACTTATGTCCGCGACAAAGACGCTGTTGTTGCATCTATGCTTATCTGCGAAATGGCCGCTTTCTACAAAGAGCAAGGCAAAACTTTAGCACAGGCTATTGATGAAATGTATGATGAATACGGCTACTACAAAAACACTACTTTGAGTTTTGCTTTTGACGGTGCTTCGGGTATGCAGAAAATGCAGGATATTATGAACAGTCTGCGTACTAATTCACCGAAAAAGATTTCGGGCTACAAGGTACTTGCTTCCTGTGACTATATGCAAAGCATTTCGAAAGACCTTGTTACAGGAAAAGAAGAAACAATCAACCTTCCTAAATCCGATGTGCTTTCTTTCTCTCTTGAAAATAATCACGGTGTTATCATTCGTCCGTCGGGTACAGAGCCGAAAATTAAACTCTATATCACTTCTGTAGGAAAAGACAAACACGACGCTGTTCAAATCACCGAAAGAATTACAGACGATATGGAAAAATATTTACGCTGATATTACTATAAAAATTAAGGCAGATATCAATTTTGGTATCTGTCTTTTTTTG
>JAZLJE010000149.1:0-3569 GCA_045617705.1 Ruminococcus sp. | reverse complement strand
TGTATTCTATCGCTTCTCTGTAAAGAAAGGTACATCTTCTGCTACCGTTATCTCTGATTTCTCAACAGACAACAGTGCTGTATGGAATCCGACAACCGCGGGTACATACACCTTGATTGCCGATTTCAAAGACTCAAAGGGTAACGAAAACACTCGTTCGATTTCGTATGTGATAGAAGACAGTTCATCTGTTACTTTCCCGATTATTAAGACAGTTTCGCCTTCTTCGGGAGAGCAGATTCTCAAAGACAAAGCCTGCAGTGTATCTGTTTCGGCAGGCGGCGGTAAAACAGGAACAAACTTACTGTTTTACAAATACACCGTTAAAGACAGCACAGGTGCTACCGTAAATGTTCCTTACTATACAAGAAAGGCTGCTTACAGTTTCACACCGACAAAACTCGGTACATATTCCTTGGTTGTATCAGTTCAGGCTTCCGACAACAGCGAAGTATCAAGAGAATATACTCTTGACTGTGTAAACAGCATTGACCCGACTGACAAACTCAAAGTTTCTTCTTTGACTGCAACAGGCGAGTTAAAGGTAGACAACACAGTAAAGATTTCAGCAAATGCTACAGGCGGTATCGCACCGTATTCCTACAAGTTCTCGATAGACTCACAGGTTATTCAAAACTACTCTTCATTAAATACCTGCAACTACAAGTTCACAAAGAAAGGTGACTACAATATCACCGTTTCCGTTACCGACTCAAAAGGAAGCACAGCATCACGCTCGATTTCCGTAACGGTAACAGACAGCGGTTCACCCGAAACAAGAACTCTTCGCGGTGACTCCGACAGAGACGGCACCGTCACTATCGTAGATGCAACATATATCCAAAAATGGTTGGCACAAATTATCCCCTCATCCGACCTTAATATGGCTAACGCCGATGCCGACAACAACACAATCGTCGAGATAGTTGACGCTACATTAATTCAAAAATATCTTGCTGGATACAAACCATGGTAAAGGAGGTAACAGATAATGAATAAAATCAAGAAAATTGCTGCTGTATTATTAGTACTTGCACTTATCATTTCTGTTGCCGTAATTTCCGTAAATGCAACAGAAAATGACGAAATCGCAGATACTTCTGCATCGAGTATTATAGTTCACTACAAGAGCGAAGGAAAAGTTCCGTACATCTACTATTGGAACGCACTTCCTCAAAATCTTGAAACAACTTACCCCGGCGTCAAGATGACAAAAGACACAAAGCAGTTTGGCTCCGATTGGTACACATATACTTTCTCATCTTCAACAAAAATCAATATGATGTTTACCGACGGTACTTCTGCTTTAAGCGGTCAGCTGACACCCGAACTTTCGCGTACAACAGGTGAATGGTGGTACAAGGGCGGAAAATGGAGAAACAAAAACCCCGACGAGCCCGACTCCTACGATTCATGCGATATGCGTGAAGACACAATCTACTTTGTAATTACAACCCGTTTCTATGACGGTGATAAGGGCAACGATGTTCACTGCTGGGATGACTCACAGGCAAACAACCCCGACTCTGACCCCGCTTGGCGTGGCGACTTCAAGGGACTTGCTGACAAACTTGACTACATCAAGGCTCTCGGCTTCTCGGCAATATGGATTACTCCTGTTGTAACAAACGCATCAGGCTATGACTACCACGGCTATCATGCTCTCGACTTCAAATCAGTCGACGCAAGATATGAGAGTGACAACTTCACATACGAAGACCTCATTTCCGCAGCACACGACAAGGGTATGAAAATTATCCAGGACGTTGTTTGGAACCATACAGGTAACTTTGGTGAATATACTCTTGCTCCTCTGTTCAAAAAAGAATTTAACGATGTTAAGGAACTTGACGACCTCGAGAAGACAATGATTCCTACAAAGCAACTTCTTGACTACTGCGGTGTTAAGGATGCAGCAGGCTACTATGCACTCAAACCCGGCACACAGTATGACTCAAGACTTCAACTTATGAAGCAGACACAGGGCTTTAACGATATCGTTTCTCACGACTCAAAGGCTAACGCAAACAACTATTATCACAACGGTTACTGGGCAAGCCTTAACTGGGACGATTATACCTGTAAATACTGCCAGATAGCAGGCGACTGTGTTGACCTCAATACAGAGAACCCCGCTGTTGCAAAATATACAGTTGATGCATATTCCGATTACATTGATATGGGCGTTGACGGTTTCCGTGTTGATACCGTAAGACATATCCCGAGACTTTCTCTGAATATGATGTACAACGACCCGCTCAATGCTGCCGCAAAAGCAGCCGGCAACGATAACTTCTATATGTATGGTGAAATCTGTTGCCGTTACAGTCAGGTTTGGTACCGTGAACACGCAGGCGAATCCTGCCAGTTCTATACATGGGATGAACCCGACACAACATACTCAAGCAAATGGAGCAACGGCACAGATGCTGATTCCGTTAAGAACAATATGAACCTCACACTTGACCACTGGAACAAGTACGATTCAACAAGCGGTCAGCCGACTTCCAAAAACGCTTTATTAAACGGTATCACATACCATACTCCCGACTATTCAAAGGCTTCGGGTATGGGTGCTATCGACTTCCAGATGCACTGGTGCTTCAACTCGGCTTCGGGTGCTTACAATATCGCAAAAGCAGAAGACCAGTACTACAACGACTCAACATGGAATGTTGTTTATGTTGAATCTCACGACTATTCACCCGATAACGGTCAGGCTAACCGTTTCGCAGGCGGTACACAAACATGGGCAGAAAACCTCGACCTTATGTTTACATTTAGAGGTATTCCGTGCTTGTACTACGGCGGTGAAATCGAATTCCAGGCAGGCAAAGTTATCGATGTAGGTCCGAATGCTCCCCTGTCAACAACAGGCCGTGCATACTTCGGCGACCACCTCGAAGGCTCTGTTACTGCATCTGATTTCTCACAGTACACCGCATCGGGCGAAGTACAAAAGACTTTGAGTTATCCGCTTGCTAAACACATCCAGAAACTCAACGCTATCAGAAGAGCCGTTCCCGCTTTGCAGAAAGGTCAGTACGCAGTTGCATCGGGCAATATGGCTTACATCAAGAGATATACCGACAAACAGACAGGTGTTGACTCACTTGCTCTCGTAACTATTTCAGACGGTGCTACATTTAACAATATCCCCAACGGCAAGTATATCGATGCTGTAACAGGTGATGTTAAACAGGTAACAAGCGGTTCGCTTTCGGTTTCCGCTCCCGGTACTGCAAATATGAGAGTTTATGTCTGCTGTGCTAATGGCTTTACCGGTATTTCCGGTGCTGTCGGCGGTACATCCGGTCAGACTTATCTCAAATAATTCCATCCTTAAAATATAGTGGGGCTGTGGCAATTTCGCCACAGCCCTCTTGGTTTATCGCTTTTTTTAAAAAATAAAAAAATTTTTTATTTTTGTGCAACAAAATAGCAGTTTGGCTCGTTAATATAGTGAAAGGATAATTGGGTATGTTGACATTTGGTGCTTTTATGATAGTTCAGCCTATGCCCGAAAAGGAAAGGTTGAACATATTGCTCGAAAAAACAGCAAACGGGGA
>JAZLJE010000148.1:0-5778 GCA_045617705.1 Ruminococcus sp. | reverse complement strand
ACAGGTCCGCAGATACCGCCTAACGCACCTTTTTCGGACTCTTTCATAACAACTTTTACGCTGTTATAGTATCCTTCGTAATTCCTTGCTAAATCGGAAAGAAGTTTTGCACGGCGGGATTTTTCCTCTGCATCGAGGTTTAATTTATCGGCATTTGCTTTGAGTTCATCCCTCTTTTCAAGACGGGATTTCATCTTCATTTCGAGTCCTGTAACGGTATTGAGCAAAGACTGAACTTTTTCTTCCGCCGATTTAACTTTTTCTTTATAGTCTTTCTCAATCAAAGCGGTATCTTCTAACTGTTCTCTTTTTGAAGAACAGTTTTCTTTGAGGTTTTCCACTCTGCTTTCAAGTTCGATTACCGTTGATGCACTTGTCATATCGGTAACGCGTGCATCGGCTGACTGCTTTGAAAGTAAGGCAATTACTGATGAGAGTTTTTCGAGTTCTTCGCTACTTCTGGAAGAGTCGGTATTTATATTATTCAACTTATCGGCGGTTTCGTCGTAGGCAACTTGGGTATTTGCTACCGCCTTTTCGAGCAATTCTATACGCTTTTCTTTTTCGTATATATCATTTTGGATATCTTCGCTTGAATTTCTTGCTCTTTCGATTTCGCTTTCGATACGGGTAATATTTTCTTTATTATGAAGAATATCATTTTCTGCAACAGAAACGGAAGAACGGTTGAAACTTATCTCACCCTCAATTTGAGTAATTTCGTTTCTTATTTCTTCTATTTTTGAACTGAACTGTCCTTTTTTCAGATATATCTCATTTGTTTCGGTGCTGATATTCTGCAAGGCGGTTTCGGCTTCGTCGTACTGGTTTTTTGCAACGGAAATTTTGTCTTCGTGTTCTTTCAATGTGCTTGATGATTTGTTCAAAGTATCAAGCCACAAGGCGATTTCGAGTCCGCGCTTTTCACCTGCATATTCCAAAAACTTTTCGGCTTTTTCACTTTGGTTTTTTAACGGACCTACTCTGTCTTCAAGTTCGGTTACTATATCTTTGAGCCTTACTAAATTTTCTTCGGTATGTACTAACTTGCGCTCGGCTTCGGTTTTTCTGTATCTGTAACGGGAAATTCCCGCAGCCTCTTCAAAAATTTCGCGTCTGTCTTCGCTTTTTGAAGATACTATGGAGTCGATTTTTCCTTGACCTATCATTGAATAGCCGTCGCGTCCCAAACCTGTATCCATAAAAAGTTCGTGGATATCTTTGAGCCTTACCGATGCTTTGTTGATAAGGTACTCCGACTCACCGCTACGGTAATATCTTCTTGTAACGCTGACATCGTCGCCGTTATACGGCAAGAGTCTGTCTTTGTTATCAATGGTCAAAGTAACTTCGGCATAGCCCTGGCGTTTTCGAGAGTCGGTGCCGTTGAAAACGACATCTTCCATCCTTGAACAACGCAAAGACTTCGGCGACTGTTCACCGAGTACCCAGCGAATAGCATCGCTGATATTACTTTTTCCCGAACCGTTTGGTCCGACTACGGAAGTAATACCTGTGTCGAAAGTTAATTTAGTTTTATCCGGAAAGGTCTTGAAACCTTGTAATTCAAGAGATTTTAAAAGCATCTTATTCCCCTTTATCAGGACAAAACCATATCCATATACGAAACATTTTCATCCTGAATTATTTTTAAATCGTATCCGATTTCCTTGATTTTTTTTATATTTCCTTTCTCGTTGCCGACAAACTTTGAAACGCATTTCGGGTTAATTCTAACCGAGATTTCGTTTTTATCACAGTTTTTTGCAAGAGATAAAAATTTATTAAGCAAAATTTTGCTTTCGCACAGTTCGCGAAAAGCAGGGTGATACGGTCCTGCTACCATATCTTTTTCAAGTGAGTCGCTGTGGTGAAGTCCCAAGCGAATGACATTTATATTATTCTTTGAAAACTTGTAGAGAAGTTTTGAACACAAATCTACGGCGTTATCAAGAGATTGAGGTACATATTTACCGTCATAATAAAGCCTAGCCAAATGAGTATTTTTCATTGTTATTGTCGGATAAATACGCACGGTG
Organism: Ruminococcus sp.; assembly: GCA_045617705.1. Taxonomy (GTDB): domain Bacteria; phylum Bacillota; class Clostridia; order Oscillospirales; family Acutalibacteraceae; genus Ruminococcoides. Next base: position 3,739 of record JAZLJE010000148.1, on the reverse strand, counting down.
TCGGGTGACAAAGAGATAAACTCGTCTGCTGTGTATATATCTTTTTCATCGTTTGACATATATAGTCCCGACATCATCTGTAAGCCCAGTGAAAATCCGTATTCTTTGATAAGTTTTGATGCAATACGGACATCTTCTGCGGTATGTCCCCTATCGTTTGCACACAAAACATCGTCGCACATTGACTGTGCGCCAAGTTCGACAGACGATACTTTATAAGATTTTAGAAGTGAGAGTATTTCGTCGTCAATACAGTCGGGACGGGTTGATATTCTTATGCCGTGAAATTTGTCGATAAACGGCTTTGTGGCATCAAGAAGACTTTGCATATACTCTCTGTCGATAGCAGTAAAACTGCCACCGAAAAAAGCAATTTCGGCATTCTCACTTTTTTCTATCAAAGAACTAAGTGCAGTTTCGCAAGCGGATTTTACATCAAGCGGTGTCGGCTGATATGCTTGTCCCGTTATGCTTTTTTGGTCACAAAAAGAGCATTTATGCGGACAACCGTTGTGCGGTACGAAAATGGCTACATTACTGTGTTTAATAGCCCATCAACTCCAATGCTTCTCTTGCCGCCTGTTGTGCCGCTTCTTTTTTGGTTCTTCCGCCACCTCTGCCGATAACATTTGAATTCAAATGAACTTCGACTTTGAAGTGTTTGTCGTGGTCGGGACCGCTCTCGCCTACTAATATGTATTCGATTTTTTCATCGGGATTTTTCTGTATAATCTCCTGCAATTTTGTCTTATAATCCCTAAACGGTATTTTGTTGTACTGCTCAATATAGGGAATTACAAAATTCAGGATATGTTTTCTTGCGGGCTCCATACCGCCGTCGATATAAATTGCGGCAATAAGCGCCTCGAAAGCATCGGACAAAATAGACGGGCGTTTGTTTCCGCCGTTGCGAATTTCGCCGTTGCTAAGTTTTATATAACTTCCCAAAACAATTTGCTTTGCAAAATCGAAAAGGGTTTTTTCGCATACCAAAGATGCACGAAGTTTTGTCAGTTCTCCTTCGGGAAGTTCGGGACAGTTCTTGAAAAGATAGTCCGCTACTACAATGCTCAAAACCGCATCGCCCAAAAACTCAAGCCTTTCGTTGCACTTTACTTTCTTGTGCTGTTCGTTTGCAAAAGAAGAATGAGTAAGCGCTTCGCATAATAAATCCAAATTATTAAATTGATATCCTATTACCTTTTGGAGTTCTTGCATTTTATCCCTCTTTGTTTTCCTGCAAATATGAAGAAATCTCGGAAATAACATTGGTTTCTACATATTCTTTTGTAAGTTTCAAGGCGTTTTTGAAAGTATTCGCTTTTGAACTGCCGTGTGCTTTGAATACGGGTTTTGCACAGCCTAATATCGGCGCTCCGCCAAACTCGTTGTAGTCAAAATCTTTTTTGAAGTCTTTTAATTCACTCATAACAAGTGCGGCGGCGATTTTTGTTTTTGCATTCTTTGTGAAAATGCCTTTCATTTTCTGCAACAATGCAGCCGCTACGCCCTCGTAGGTTTTCAAAATAAGGTTACCTGTAAAGCCGTCACAGACACAAACATCACAAACGCTCATAGGAATATCTCTGCCCTCAACATTACCGACAAAATTAAGCGGGCTTTCTTTGAGAAGTTGATAGGCCTCGTGCTGAAGTTCTGTTCCCTTATGTTCTTCTGTACCGACATTTGCGAGTCCGATTCTCGGATTCTTTATACCCATTACTTTTTCCATATAAATAGAGCCCATCATACCAAACTGCAAAAGCATATTAGGTTTGCACTCAAGGTTTGCACCGCTGTCGAGGAGCATAAAAAAGCCGTCTGCACCGGGAACGACGGGAGCAAAACCGGGGCGTTTTATACCCTTTATTCTCTTAACAATCAAGGTTGCGCCGACACACAAAGCACCGCTGTTTCCTGCGGATACAAAGGCATCGCCTTTGTTTTCGCTCAACGCTTTGAGTCCGACTGCCATAGAACAGTTTTTCTTCGACTTCATTATCTCTGTACCCGCTTCATTTTGCGAAATGACATCGGGGGCGTCAAGAATTTCAACGCCGTCAAGAGAAAAACCGTTTTCTTTGCAAACTCTCTTTATTATTTCTTCATTTCCTGAAAAAGTAATATCAATACCGTATTCGTTTTTTGCATCGAGTGAGCCTTTTATGATTTCGAGAGGAGAGTTATCTCCGCCGAAAGCATCTACTATAATTCTCATATTTATCACACTTTTTCTTTTATTATATATTCTTTCAGAGCGTCAAGCGCTCTGTCTGCATACGACTGTCCCCTTTGGGCTTTGTCCCGTGGGCGATTTATAAGTTCAGGCAAAACGCCGAAATTTGCACCCATAGGCTGAAAATCCTTTACCGAAAAATCTGCGATATATCTTGACAATGAACCCATCATCGTAAATTCGGGCAAGGTTATTGTTGAAAGGTTATTAAAAATTCTATATGCGTTAATTCCTGCAAGCAAGCCTGATGATGCCGACTCCATATACCCTTCTACGCCTGTTATCTGTCCTGCAAAAAAGAGATTTTTATTTTCTTTTGCAGAAAAATCAGAATTGAGGACTTTCGGAGAATTCAGAAAAGTATTTCTGTGCATAACTCCAAAGCGTAGAAACTCGGCGTTTTTTAACGCTGGTATCATTGAAAAAACACGCTTTTGTTCGGGAAATTTCAAGTTAGTCTGAAAACCGACAAGGTTATACATTGTCGAATTCTCGTTTTCCTTTCGCAGTTGGAGAACTGCCCACGGTCTGTGTCCGGTTTTCGGGTTACGCAAGCCAACGGGTTTCATAGGTCCGAAACGGATTGTATCTTCACCGCGCTGTGCCATAACTTCTATCGGCATACAGCCTTCGTAAACCTTGGGATTTCGTACATCGAAATCGTGAACAGGCGCTCTTTCGGCATTGACAAGTTCGTTGTAAAATGCCTCGTACTCTTCCTTATTCATCGGGCAATTAAGATAGTCGTCTGTTTCCCCTTTGTCATAACGCGACTCAAAGAAAGCGTTTTCCATATCAATGCTGTCACCGCTGACAATAGGTGCAGCGGCATCAAAAAACGAAAGTCTTTCGCCGAAATTTTTTGCAATATCTTCTGACAAAACATCGAGAGTCAAAGGTCCTGTTGCTATAATGCAGATACCGTCTTTTGGAATTTCTTTTATTTCCTTTTCAATAACGGTGATATTACTATTGTTTCTTATCTCCTGTGTAACAAGAGAAGAAAACTTTTCTCTGTCTACTGCCAAAGCACCGCCTGCGGGAACTTTGCACTTATCAGCACAAGAAACAAGCAAAGAATCAAGAGTACGCATTTCTTCTTTTAAAAGTCCTGCTGCAGAATTTACTCTTTCTGCTTTGAACGAATTTGAACAGACAAGTTCACAGAACAAATCGGATTTATGGGCGGGAGTTTTTACATTCGGCTTTGAGTCGTAAAGTTCGACCTTTACTCCTCTCTTGGCTATTTGATACGCCGCCTCGCAGCCTGCAAGTCCCGCACCGATAACTTTAATGCACATTACTTTTTATATCCGCATCCTTCTTTTTGACAGAACAAGGATGGTTTCTTTCCTTTTTTGGCATAGAGTACTTCACCGCACTTCGGACATTTTTCTTTTGTCGGCTCATACCACGAAACAAAATCACATTTCGGATAGTTACTGCAGCCGTAGAAAACTTTGCCCTTTTTGGTGTGTTTTATGATAACATCGCCGGAACACT
>JAZLJE010000147.1:0-7503 GCA_045617705.1 Ruminococcus sp. | reverse complement strand
ATATCTTGTTTCAGGCTTTCTGTGTTTGAGCATTGTTCTGTCGTCAACAGTCATCTGTTTTGGTACAGGGACAACAGAAGTACAGTCAACTCAAACTCCCACAAAGCCGACACAATCAGTTTCAACAAAGGAGACAACTCCTGCTATGGCAAAGAATTATAAAGAATATCTGAAAAAACTTGAAAATACATATTACAAAGGTAACCTCGGTGCAACCTACTTTGAGGATGAAACCACATTCAAACTGTGGTCTCCTGTTGCGTCGGATGTAAAAGTCTGTATTTACAGAACAGGCACCGACGGTGAAGAGGGAGCGGCTATGCTCTCAAAAAATAAAATGAAGTATTCAAAAGAATACGGTACATGGTATCTCACTTTAGACGGTGACTACAAGAATATGTATTATACATACGAAGTAACCGTCAACGGAAAAACAAATGAGATAGTTGACCCTTACGCAAAGGCAGTAGGAGCAAACGGCGACAGAGGTATGGTCGTCGATTTGAAATCTACTAACCCCGAAGGTTGGTCAGACGATAAGTTCAACCGCGTAAATACCGCGAGCGAGGCTGTTGTATGGGAAATTTCCGTTCGTGATTTTTCCGCGTCCGAGAGTAGCGGTGTTTCCGAGAAAAACCGCGGAAAGTTTATGGCTTTTTGCGAAAACGGTACTACCGTAAATGCTTCAGAAGATACTTTGCCGTCGTGTGTAAGTTATCTTAAAGCACTCGGCGTAAATTATGTTCAAATAAATCCGTTCTATGATTTTGCATCCATTGATGAAACTGCCGATTTATCCGAGCAGTATAACTGGGGCTATGACCCGAAAAACTACAATGTTCCCGAGGGCTCATATTCATCAAATCCTTACGACGGAAACACAAGAATTTTAGAATGTAAATCTATGATACAGGCTTTGCACAAAGCAGGTATCGGCGTAATTATGGATGTAGTTTATAACCATACTTTCGAAAGCGAAAATTCGTGGTTTAACCTTGCCGTTCCCGATTATTATTACAGAATAGGCGAAAACGGCGAATGGTCAAACGGCTCCGGCTGTGGCAACGATACAGCATCAGAACGCATTATGTTCCGTGAATTTATGAAAAATTCCGTCTGCTATTGGGCAGAAGAATACCATATCGACGGTTTCCGTTTTGACCTTATGGGACTTCACGATGTAGACACAATGAACTATATCCGTACTGAACTCGACAAACTCGAAAACGGAGAAAAAATCCTGATGTACGGCGAAGCGTGGAATATGGAAACAAAATCAGACCCGTCCGTACTTCTTGCAAATCAGGACAATCTCTACAAACTCTCAAAGCGTATCGGTGCATTTAATGACACTACCCGTGATGCCATAAAAGGAAATGTTTTCAACGAAGCGGAAAAAGGCTTTGTTCAAAACGGCTCATCAAAAGCGGGTATAAGAAAGGGAATAGAAGGACAAACCTCTACCGGCTGGGCGAGTGTTTCCTCTCAATGCGTAAATTATTCATCCTGTCACGATAATCTCACTTTGTACGACAAACTCGTCAAAACAGAAATAAAAAAAGACGACAAATTCAGAATAAGGGACGAAAACCTTGTTTCAATGAACAAACTTGCCGGTGCAATAGTTTTAACTTCCCAGGGAATGCCCTTTATGCTCGCAGGCGAAGAAATGGGACGCTCTAAAGACGGCGACGAAAATTCCTATAAATCTCCCGTTACCGAAAACCGGATTGACTGGAATATTATGAACCAGTATGCCGAAGTAGTCGATTATTACCGCGGACTTATCTATATCCGCAAGAATGTTGATTTGTTCACTCAGGCAAAAGACGACTATTCAAAAGATATAGAGTATCTTGATGCCCCCGAAGGTGCAATCGCTTACACAATAAAGGGCGAAGGAAAAGTCAAGAAAGCCACCGTAATTTTCAACGGCAGTAATAAAAGCGTCGATGTATCCCTTGACAAAGACACCGTATGGGTACAACTTGCCAATGAAAAAATAGCAGGACTTATGGCGCTGAAATATATCGACGACGGCAAGATTACTGTAGAAAAATCTTCCTGTGCAATCTTGATTGACCAAAGCAGTTATGATTCTTTTGAAGAAAAATGGGACAAGTGCTATGTATATGTAAAATATAAAGATTCTTCAACAAATTCGATTTTTTATGAGCAAATTCTCAACGGCAAAGAGGGCGAGAGTTACTCCGTAACAACGCCCGAAAATGTACTGTTTAACTATAATGTAAGCACCTCAACGGGTAAAACAAAAGGCACATTTTCCAAAGAACCCGCCGAAGTGTTAATCAACTGCAAACATTACACGGGAAATTTCTCAAAAGTTATTTTCAAATATGTTGATGAATATGATGACGAGATTTCAAATTCTATTTTAATGCGAAATCGTACAGGTCAGCAGTATTTTACTCCCGCGGTAGCCGGTATAAAAGGCTATGACCTTGAACTTGACAAGTTGCCCGAAAACGGCGCAGGAAAGTATACTGACGAAGATATCGAAGTAGTATACAGATACAAATCAATTCCCGTATCAACAGAAGAAGACCCGAACGCCGAGAAGTCTGCAGATACAACAATGAACTGCAGGGCAAATGTTATTTATATGGGAAACAACGGCGAAATTCTTGATGTAAAATCTTATCTCGGCACAGACGGTGACAAAGTCGAGATTAGTTATCTCGATTTTAACGGATATGAATATCAATCAATGTCAAACGACAATGCAGTTTTCTCCGATGTCGAAAGCAACATTGTGCTAAATTACAGCAAAAAGACTTTAGTCTTACCGATAATTGCGGGCTCTATTGTCTGTGTTGCTATTGTTGCCGGTGTTATCTTTGCTATTTTTGCCGCATCTTCCAAGAAGCGCAGGAAGATGGACAATATGTTGATAGACGATAAATAAATATCATAAATAAGGAGGATTTTTATGAATTTATCAAAAAAAGTAATTGCAGTATTGCTGACACTTGTGATGGTTGCTTCTATAATGTCTGTTGCTGTCATAAGTTCATCTGCTGCAGACAACCCCTATTCGGCAGCCGCTATGGCACTCGATGACGAGTATGCCTATGACGGTACTCTGGGTGCAATTTACTCGAAAGACTCTACTACTTTCAAGTTGTGGGCACCTACCGCAAAATCGGTAAAAGTAAATCTTTTTGCTACCGGTAGCGACGAAGAAGAGGGAGCAAAAAATCTTGGCACCTATGAAATGACACAGGAACTTAAGGATAAGAAGTTCACAGGTGCTTGGGCAGTTACAGTACAAGGTGACTTGGAAGGCGTATACTACACCTACTCAACAAATGTCCCGAGAACAATTCTCGCCGAAGATTATGTTGACAGAGAAACACAGGATGTCTATTCCTATGCTGTCGGCGTAAACGGTGACAGAAGTATGGTTGTTGACCTTTCAAAAACCGACCCGAAAGACTTCGACAAAGATACCCATATCTATGTTGACAAGCAGACCGACGCAATAGTATGGGAAGTACAGGTCAAAGACTTTTCCTACGACGAAAACTCCGGCGTAAGTGATAAGAACAGAGGAAAATTCCTTGCGTTCACCGAAAAGGGTACAACCTTAAACGGTGAGGGGACACTCTCTACTTGCGTTGACTATTTGAAGAGTCTCGGAATCACTCATGTCCAGATTAACCCGTTCTATGATTTTGCTACAATCGACGAAGCAAAAGACGACGGCACAGAGTTTAACTGGGGCTACGACCCGAAGAACTACGGCGTTCCCGAAGGTTCATATTCATCTAACCCCTTCGACGGCAAAGTTCGTATAAATGAATGTAAACAGATGATTCAGGCTTTGCACGAAGCAGGTATCGGCGTTATTATGGATGTTGTATATAACCATACATATTCCGTAGATTCCTGCTTTAACTATTCAGTTCCGAACTACTACTACAGAATGACCGCTATGGGTACATATTCACAACAATCCGGTTGTGGTAACGATACTGCATCCGAGCGTTATATGTATCGTAGATATATGCGTGATATGCTCAAATATTGGGTAGACGAATACCATGTAGACGGTTTCCGTTTTGACCTTATGGGCGTTCACGATGTAGAAACAATGAATCTTATCCGTGACGATATGGACGATATTGACCCGCGTATTATTATGTACGGTGAGGGTTGGGCAGGCTCAACAGTTATCGACCCCGAAACTTGCTCGGGTACTCCCACAATGACTTGTACTCAGCCAAATGCCGCTTATGTTAATGACAGAATAGGTTTCTTCAACGACCAAATTCGTGACGGTATCAAAGCAGGCGTATTCGATGGCGCAACAGCCGCAGGCTTTGTATCAGGTACTATTACATCTGCACCTTATGTTTCATACGGTATCAGAGCACAAACATTCGGCAAAGCATCAACATGGCATGCTAACCAGCCGACACAATGCGTAACCTACGCATCTTGCCACGATAATATGACGTTGTACGATAAACTTGTTGCTATCAACCACGGCACAGGAGCAGACTATCGCTTGAGATATAACGATTGTATCGCACAGAACAAACTTGCCGGTGCTATTATCAATACTGCACAGGGTATTGACTTTATGCTTGCCGGTGAGGAAATGGGCCGTTCTAAAGACGGCGACGAAAACTCCTACAAGTCAGCAGCAACCGAGAATATGATTGACTGGAGTTTGCTCGAGAAAAATGCAGACCTTGTTTCTTACTACAAGGGCTTGATTGAACTTAGAAAATCTTTCACTCCGTTCAACGCAGATATCCGTGATGTATCAACTGACGAAAATCCGCAGGACGACAGTTACGCATATCACTTTGCAACCTCTGTTTCTTCCGCTAACCAAATGATTGCGTTCACTATTGACAACGATAATAAGGGCGAATGGAATAAGGTAGCCGTTGTATTCAACGGTCAGAAAACAGCAAAAACATTTAAATTCTCAACATCTGTTGACTCTACTATTTCCGAAGATACAGAGTGGGTAGTAATTGCAAACGATAAGCAGGCAGGCGTTACAAAACTCTCCGAGTTCAAGGGACTCACATTCTCGGTTCCCGCTTCATCAGCAATTATCGCTGTTGAAAAATCAACATTCGAACAAGCAAACATTCCTTCCCGTTTCTCAAAAGTAATCGTTAATAACATAGATGAAGAAACAAAGAAAGTGATTTCTTCAAATGTTATTTTGGGCGACACAGGAACAGGCTACAAAGTATCTTACGATACTTCCGTTCCACTTAAGTATGAATATGATTACTGCGAAGGCAAAGAAGCAGGAACATTTACAAAAGAAGATACTACAGTAAATTACTATTTCAAGAAATATGTTCCGACTTCATTTACTGCACCTTACGGTGATGTTGACGATGACGGCGGCGTTAATATCGTAGATGCAACATTAGTACAAAAATGGCTTGCAAAACTTGTCACTCTTGACGAAGAACATATCAAACGCGGTGACTATGACTATAATGAAAAGACCGAAATCGTTGACTGCACATTACTTCAGCGTTATCTTGCAAAATACGATGTCAGCGTTTATACAATAACATCAAATTATCTCGGCGTTGACGACGATGGCAAAGAAAAGAAACTTGCATCTCCCTCAGTTCGAGAGGGAAGACTCGGCACAGAGTATACCACAGAAGGCGTAAAAGTTGCTTACTATGTACTCAAAGAAATTCCCGAAAATGCAAGCGGTATCGTTACAGGTAATATAGTAGTAAATTACTACTACAAATACGAAGTTTCTTCACCCGTTATCCATGTAAAACACAGCGGTGAACTCACATGGTCACCGACACTTTGGGCATGGGCTTATGACGATGCAGGAACAGCAATCAACTGTTATGAAAGTTGGCCCGGACTTGATGTTACAAAAGTTGATGAAGAAGGTTGGTTTACAACAACATTCCCAATCCCCGGCGGACTTGATTATTACATCATTTTGTCAAAGGGCGGCTCACCCCAGACAATGGACTACGGTCCCATCTCATACGATACATACCCCGAAATTTGGGTAGTAATTGATGATACAAAATGTAATGTAAACAAAGGCGATTGGCTGACATATTATAACTACAATCCCGACAAAGCAGACTGATAATTAAAAGCGAAAGGGATGTGACGAATTTTTTCGTCACAGCCCTGTTTAGTATTTAGTGTTTAGTAAATATAACTCAACAACCTTTTAGCCTCCCCTTGTCAGGGGAGGTGGCAAGCCGTTAGGCTTGACGGAAGGGTAGTTTATACTAGTATTTAGTGTTTAGAAAAATTATAAATTCAAAAATGCGAAGCATTTTCCCGAAATTTACAATTTTCAATTATCAATTTCTAAAATATAAAAGTTGAAAAGAACTTTTATATTTTAGAAAATCGTTTTATTGTCTTTCCGTCGCGTTCTATGGTTTCTTTGAACATATCGTAAGGTCTAACCCAAAGTTCGTGTTCGCCGTAAAGTGCTTTGTATATTACCATTTTTTCCAGCGTTTCGCTGTCTTTTGCAAAACCTACAACTTCATATTCATTTCCCTTGAAATGGCGGTATTTCGCGCCGATTTCGATTTCCTCTTCGTCTTCGATATCAAATAACACTATTGGTGTATTTTCTTCAAAAGAATTATTTTCAACACAAATACTGTAATCTTCATCAAAGTTGACAGCAAAATTTCCGTCGTTTGCTATGAGTATTTTTGAAGTTTTCGACTCAACATCAATACTGAAATAACCAAAGCAGTCATACTTTGCATTATTGTTAAGTACATCTGTCAAAACGCCGTTAAAATTTGTGTTAAACCCGATGTTTCTTGTTTCGCCAGATTGGTTGAGAAGTACATAAACACTCTGGTTATCGGTTTTCATTGAGTAACAAAGGCTTTCGAGTTGGATATTTTCATTTTTGTATTTGCCGTGTTTGAATGCTTCAAGGTTGTGCTTGATTTTAGATAACTTGCAGATATGTTCAAATAACCTCATATCCGGGTTTTCAAGTGAGTTTAGATTTAACTCCCTGCGAACATCTTTGTCCGAATGGTTTTGAACTTTTCCCTCAATCGCAAATTCACTTCCATAGTAAATTGAGGGAACACCCGGCATTGTAAAGAGCAGGGTATAGAGGTTACAAAGCAGTTCTTTGTCGCGCATCTGCGAAGCAACTCTTGTTACATCGTGGTTGTCAGCAAAATTGTAGAGATAAAGGTTTTTGTAAAGCCCCCAGTCGCCAAACTGCCTGTCAACCGAATGAGCAAATTCAAAGTAGTTTTTGTCATTGTGGCAGGAGAAAAGTGCCTTGTATACTTCATAATTTGTAACGGAGTCAAGAGTTTCTGCATTTGCCCAGCGGTTGTAGTCACCGCTGACAATCTCACCGAAAAGCCAAAAATCCGCCTTTTTATTCTTGCAGGTATAACGAAGTTTTTTGAAAAATTCAATATCAACACAGTCGGCTGCGTCGAGTCTTAATCCGTCAATATCGAATTCATC
>JAZLJE010000146.1:0-13010 GCA_045617705.1 Ruminococcus sp. | reverse complement strand
ATGGGCAAGTCCGGCACGAACACGAACTCTTTCATCATTCGGGCGTGACTGCGATTTTGCGATAAGGTCAGCCGTTTCGAAAGATATATCAAAACCTTCTTCACACAAAGTGTAGGGGTTTTCTTCGATAACCGAAATAGCCTTGTTTCCGTAGCGTTTCCAAAACATAACCGCACTTTGCGCAGTTATTGAATATGCCGAAAGGTAGGATAAAAGTTCCTTAATTCCGACAGCCTGTTTGAGTTGTTCACTGATAGCCTTTGCTTTTTGCAAAGTGATACCCTTCATTTTTGCAACGCGTTCCGGCTCATTTTCAAGTACAGACAGCGTTTGCTCCTTGAATTCATTTACCAGCCTTGTTGCCGTAGCAGGTCCGATACCTTTTATTGCCCCGCTTGAAAGGTATTTCAGTATTCCGACAAAGTTTTCGGGAAGGCTTCTTTCACAGGCGGAAACAGAAAACTGCTCTCCGTATGACGGATGACTTTTAAAAGTGCCTAAAAGCCGTACCGTCTCACCGACAGAAATCATCGGCATAATTCCGACAGCGGTAAGCATACTGTCTTCACCGATAAGTTCAATTACAGTGTAGCCGTTTTGCTCGTTTCGATATACTATATTTTCAACTTGTCCGCAAAGTTCAAGCATCTGTTCATTGGAGTTCATATTTAAAATTCCTTTGTAGAAATATAATTTGCTAATTTACACTGTCATTTTAATAATATCATATTTTAGAATATAAATGTATGCTTTATTAGAAATATGTTAATTTCTCCAAGTTTTCTTTGTCATCTTCATCTTTAAAAAGTTTCATCGAAAATTCATCTTTTGTCATAAAGCGTATTGTCGAACAGTCACGGCTGATGTATGACGCAATCTCCATTGTTTCTTTGTCGAAGTCATCTGTAATGCAAACGATTTTTTGCAGTTTGCATTTGCATCCTTTTGAAATAGCGCTCCGTAGTATGCTTTCGGCTTTATTTGGATTTTCGATTTTCGGTATAATCAACATAACTTCCGTTTCGTTTTTCGACGACATAAAAAAGTATACAAGACTCATTATTGTGTGCGAAATTCCGATAATTGCAAAAAATCCGAGAATAATGATAAATACCAACATAAATAACACCTCAATATATAATATTTTGAAAAAAGAAAATGTGTGAATAAAAGAAAGCATCGGGCAAATAATAACTACGGCGAATGCCAAAAAGATTTTGAGGTGAAAACTATGGATACCAAGTCTTTTGCAAATCGTTCCATTCATTGTACAGTAAAGGATTGTAAGCATCATTACGAAAAAGAAAACTATTGTTCTCTTGATTCAATCGAAGTAGCGACCCACGAGAAAAACCCGACAAATGTGCAGTGTACGGATTGCAACAGTTTTGCGTGTAAAGACCGCTCTTGCTGTTTCTAATCAAAATTACAGAAGACGAGTCAGGCAGGGAATACCCTGTCTGGCTTTTTCTTTGTATTCACTAATGCACTTTGTCTTTCATAATATATGTTGTAATATTTTATCAAAGCGGTGAGTGTATGGATAATACAAAAATTGCCGTAATCGGCGGTGACAGGCGAATGCTTTTTTGTGCAAAAGCCTTTTTGTCAGACGGTTACGATGTATCTGTTACGGGATTTGATAACCTTTGTGAAAATATCGCGGTAAAAAAACTTCCACTTGAGAAGAACTTGCTTCTTTGCGATAAAGCGGTATTACCCCTGCCGTGCATAAAAGGTGAGAAAATCTTTGCACCGTATAGTGAAAATGATATAAAATGCAGTGAGTATTTGTCGGCACTGTTAAACGAAAAGACAGTATATACCTCAATGAAAGAAAAATTGCTCGAAAATTTTCCTGCATTGAAAAAGGAAAATGTCTTTGACTATTCCTCGCGGGAAGACTTTGCTATCCAAAATGCCGTACCTACGGCAGAGGGTGCTTTATCGATTGCAATAGACAATTTTGAAGGGACAATTTTTCGTTCAAGATGTCTTGTCTGCGGTTTCGGGAAGATAGGAAAAGTCCTTTCAAAAAGGCTTTTTGATATGGGCGCAGATGTCACCGTAAGTGCAAGAAAACAAAGCGACCTTTCATATATAGAAATGCAAGGGCTTCGTACTGTAAACACTTATGAAATAAAAAAAGAACTTCCCTTTGATATAATATTTAATACAATTCCTGCATTGGTGCTTGATGCAAAAACGCTGAAAATGATAGCAAAAAATGCTTTGGTGATTGATTTAGCATCACTTCCCGGCGGAGTAGATTTCGAAGCAGCATCGCTTTATGATATAAAGGCGATACGAGCCTTGTCTTTACCGGGAAAATATGCACCGAAATTTGCAGGAACGGTTATAAAAAATACGATAACAAATATGTTCAAGGAGGAAACAGGGTGAGAACTTGCATCGGCTACGCAATGTGCGGCTCGTTTTGCACCTTTAGAAAAGCAGTAGATGAGATGAAAAAACTCAAAGACAACGGCTACGATATCCTGCCGATAATGTCAGATACTGCGTATAATACAGACACAAGATTTGGAAAAGCAAAAGAATTTGTAAGTGAAATTGAAAATATAGCACAAAAGAGTATTGTTCATACAATAGTTTCGGCAGAGCCGATAGGACCGAAATATATGTGCGATATAATGCTCGTTGCACCGTGTACGGGAAACACCCTGTCAAAAATTGCAAACGGCATTACCGATACCCCCGTAACAATGGCGGTGAAATCGCATCTTCGTGTAGAAAAACCTGTCCTTTTGTGCATAGCATCAAATGACGCTTTGGGTGCATCGGCACAAAATATCGGAAAACTTCTGAATACAAAAAATGTCTACTTTGTTCCGATGAGCCAAGATGCACCGAAAGAAAAACCGAATTCGCTTATATCGCATTTTGAATTGATAGAAGAAAGTGTCAAAAGCGTGCAAAACGGCATCCAGCCCCAGCCGATTTTCAGATAATATTTGAATGACTGTAACAAAATGTGTTGCAGTCATTTTCTTTTTCTTGCAAAGGGTGAAATGATGTGATATATTATAGAAAAGAATGGGGGAGTATGGATGAAATATTGCAACGCGTGTAAAAAACTCTTTTCATCAAATGATAACATTTGTCCCGAATGTAAAAAGAATTTGAAGGAAATAACCGACATAAACGAGCCTGTAAGACTTTCCGTTGTCGGCGGTACCGAGCGTGCTTTGCTCACGGGTATTTTGAAAGATAACGATATCCCGTTTGTCGAGCAGAATATCCAACCGCAGGGCGTTTCGAATGACCTTGTAACGGGCTACGATGTAAAACTTTCCAACATCGCCGTAGTCGTGCCTTTTTCCGCTTTGCCGAAAGCGATTGAACTTGCGTCATCTATCGAAAGCGTAAAGGTTGAGCCTCAAATTTTGCTTCCCGAAATTTCTCAAATGATAGAGAAATATAAAAATAATAATTCTTTTGAAGAAGAAAAACCGATGAGCCGAGCAAAACGCACAACAGTAAAAGTAATTACTGCTATACTCTTTTTGGTGCTTATCGCTCTTGCCGTTTTCGGCACGGATTATGTTATGGAATTGATTAAAAAACTTTTCGGAGGTTGATAATATGAATATTGAAACTTTATGTGTACAGGCAGGCTACGAACCGAAAAACGGTGAACCCCGTGTTTTGCCTATTTATCAAAGTACAACCTATGCTTACGACAGCGCCGACACCTTGGGTAAACTATTTGATTTAGAGGAAGACGGCTTTTTCTATACTCGCCTTGCTAATCCGACTCTCGACGCAGTTGAAAGAAAAATTGCCGCTTTAGAAGGCGGTGTCGGTGCGATGGTAACATCCGCAGGACAAGCCGCAAGTTTAATCAGCATTTTGAATATCTGCAACACAGGCGACCATATTATTTGCTCCGCAGCGATTTACGGCGGAACTTTTAACCTTTTCAATAAAACCCTTCGTGACCTCGGTATCGACTTTACTTTTGTTGAGCCGACTATCAGCGAAGAAGATTTGAATAATTCTTTCAAAGAAAATACAAAGGCTGTATTCACAGAAACTTTGACAAACCCGTCACTCGATGTAATTGATATCGAACTTTTTGCAAAAGTTGCCCACGCTCACAATGTTCCTCTTATTATCGACAACACTTTTGCAACTCCGATTAACTGCCGCCCGTTTGAATGGGGAGCAGATATCATTGTTCATTCAACATCAAAATATATGGACGGTCACGCTGTATCATTGGGCGGTGTTATCGTTGATTCGGGTAACTTTGATTGGACAAAAGGGGACTACCCGATGTTGACAACTCCCGACGAAACCTACCACGGTGTAGTCTATACCGAGCAGTTTGGCAAAGCCGCATATATTACAAAAGCAAGAACTCACCTTATGCGTGACTTGGGAACACAGGCTTCACCCGAGAACGCTTTCTTACTCAATTTAGGACTTGAAACTTTGCATCTTCGTGTGAAAAAGCATTGCGAAAACGCTTTGAAAGTTGCAAAGTTTTTAGAGAGTAACGACAAAATCGAATGGGTAAATTACCCCGAACTTCAATCAAGCAAATACTATAATCTTGCAAAGAAATATATGCCTAATGGCACTTGCGGAGTAATTTCTTTTGGTGTAAAAGGTGGTAAAGCCGAGGCTTGCAAGTTGATGGAAAGCCTGAAACTTGCAAAAATCGTTGTCCATGTTGCCGATGCGAGAACTTCCGTTTTGCATCCCGCTTCAACAACTCATCGCCAACTTTCCGATGAACAACTTGTCGATGCAGGCATTTCGCCGAATATGCTTCGTTTCTCTGTCGGTATCGAAAACGCCGATGATATTATCGACGATTTGAAACAGGCTCTTGATAAAATATAATTCTGTTTTAGAATAAAGGAACATTTATGAAAAACTATACTTCTGCCGTAATCGTAGCGGCAGGAAATTCAACTCGAATGGGCTTGTCCGTACCAAAACACTTTTTACCTTTAGAAGACAACCTTGCTATCGAATATACCCTTTCCACATTCCAGTTTTGCTCGATTATTGACGAGGTTATCGTAGTATGCAGAAAAGCGGATTTTGACCAGATGAGCGAGATATGCTCTGCATTTACAAAGGTGAAAAAAGTTGTATTGGGTGGCGATAACCGTACTGAAAGCGTGAAAAACGGTGTCAACGCCACATCCGAAAACACAAAATTCGTTGCTATCCACGACGGAGCAAGAATTCTTGTCACCGATGAAGAAATCAAGGATGTTGTAAGGCGTGCCTACGCCTGCAAGGCGGCGACACTCGGCACTCATGTAACAGATACAATAAAGACAGTTGCAAAGAATATGACCGTTGTCGATACTCCCGACAGGTCACGACTTTTTGCCGTTCAAACTCCGCAGGTGTTTGAAAAATCTTTGTATCTTCGTGCTTTGAAAAATACCCTCGATAATTCGTTATCTGTCACCGATGATTGCTCAATGGTCGAATTGCTCGGCGAAAAAGTCGAAGTAGTCCTCGGAAAATCAACGAATATAAAACTCACAACTCAAAGTGATATAACTCTTGCTTTGGCTATTTTATCAAAAAGAAAGATGGGCTTGCTATGAGAATTGGACACGGCTACGATGTTCACAAACTTACAGAAAACCGAAAACTGATTTTAGGCGGGGTTGAAATTCCCTTCGAAAAAGGTCTTTTGGGACATTCCGATGCCGATGTGCTTTTGCACGCTGTAATGGACTCCCTTTTGGGTGCCGCCGCCCTTGGAGATATCGGAAAACATTTTCCCGATACCAACGAAAAGTATAAGGGCGCAAACAGTCTTGAACTTTTAAAAGAAGTTGTAAAAATCCTGCGTGATAACGGCTATATCATCGTAAATTTAGATGCTACCGTTATTGCCCAAAAGCCAAAACTCTTGCCGTATATAGAAAAAATGAGAGAAAATATTGCGAATGCTTGCAATGTCGATATCTCACAGATTTCCGTAAAAGCCACTACAGAAGAGCAATTAGGCTTTACAGGAAGATGCGAGGGAATATCCGCCCATTGTGTCTGTATTATTGAATAAATAGTATAAAACTTGCACCTCTTACATACATTGTAAGGGGTGTTTTTATGTCAGTAAAAAAGTTAATTTTAAAGGTATTACCGATTATTCTTGTATTAGTATTTGTTTTATCTTCTTTGTCAGTCGGGGCATTGTCCGAAGAAGAGATTACTTCACCGAGTGCCGTTTTGGTAGAAACCACAACAGGCAAAATTCTTTTTGAGAAAAATACACATGAGCAAAGAGCCTGTGCATCCATAACAAAAGTAATGACACTTTTGCTTGTGATGGAAGCATTAGACGAGGGAAAAATAACTCTTGATGAAATGGTAACTTCTTCTGCTCATGCAGCCTCAATGGGCGGTTCGGATATCTGGCTTGAAGAAGGCGAACAGATGTCTGTCGACGATATGATAAAAGCAACTGCCGTAGCATCTGCAAACGATTGTGCCGTAGCCCTTGCCGAGCATATTTGCGGTAGTGAAGACGATTTTGTCGCGAAAATGAACGCCAGGGCAAAAGAATTAGGTATGAAAGACACCGTTTTCAAAAACTGCAACGGACTTGACGAAGAAGGGCATATTACTTCTGCATACGATGTCAGCGTTATGTCCTGCGAATTGATAAAGCACAAAAAGATTTTTGACTATACATCAATTTGGCTTGATAACCTGCGTGGGGGAGAAACCCAAATCGTAAATACAAATAAACTTTTGAAAACCTACAACGGCATAACAGGGCTGAAAACGGGAACAACTTCACAGGCAGGCTCTTGTATAACCGCAACCGCAGAGAGAAACGGACTTTCTCTTTGTGCCGTCGTTTTGGGCGCAGAAAGCGGTACTGCAAGGTTCAAAGAAGCGGCAACCTTGCTCGATTTAGGCTTTGCAAATTATGAGTCTGTAACAATAAAACCCGAAATTTTAGCGATTTCACCGCTGAAAGTCGAAAACGGTATGGAAAAAACCGTTGAACTTTATTGTGACGATAATGTCAATATAGTAGTAGAAAAAGGCAAAAAAGACTCCGTCAAAGAGAAACTCGAAATACCAGATTGTGTCGAAGCACCGATAAAAAAGGATGATAAAGTCGGCAAAATAATCTATACTCTTGATGGAAAAGAAGTCGCAGTTGTAAACATATATGCAGGCTGTGATGTTGAAAAAGTCTCGTTTTCATCGGTGTTTTCAAAAATCCTCAATGCCTTTGTAAAGATGTAGTATAATTCTGTTGTAGAATTAACCGAATATTCACAGAAAAATCATGTAATAAATCTTGCAAATATACCCCAAATATTGTATAATGGACACAATAATACAACAGAGGGGCTGTATAGTTCTTCTTGGGAATATTAAGGAGGGCATAGGATGCCTACAAAACTCAGCGACAAACATCTGACAGGCTTCGTCCGTGAGGACGAATACACAGCGATTGCACCGCAGGTTAAACTTGCACACGAGGCTTTGCATAACGGCACAGGACTCGGCAACGACTTTATCGGTTGGTTGACACTTCCTACCGACTACGACAAAGAAGAATTTGCAAGAATTAAAAAAGCCGCAGAAAAAATCAAGAACAATTCCGATATCTTTATCGTTATCGGTATCGGCGGTTCGTATCTCGGCGCAAGGGCTGCAATTGAATTTTTAAAATCCCCGAATTACAACGCACTTTGCAAAGATACTCCTCAAATTTACTACACAGGTAATTCCATAAGTTCAACAGCACTTTCCGAACTTATCGAAATCTGCGAGGGTAAAGATGTATCTATCAATATGATTTCCAAATCCGGTACAACTACCGAGCCGGCTATCGCTTTTCGAGTATTCAGAGAACTCCTCGAAAAGAAATACGGTAAAGACGGTGCAAAAGAAAGAATTTTCTGCACTACCGATAAAGCAAGAGGTACATTAAAACAACTTGCTGACCGTGAGGGCTACGAAACATTTGTTGTTCCCGACGATGTCGGCGGTCGTTACTCGGTACTTACTGCAGTAGGACTTCTTCCGATTGCCGTTTCAGGTGCCGACCTCGATGCTTTGATGGACGGCGCAAAGAAAGCACAGGACGAATTTGACAATCCCGATTTGTTCACAAACGATTGCTACAAATACGCCGCTATCCGCAACCTTCTTTACAGAAAAGGTATGACTACCGAAATTCTTGTTTCGTACGAGCCTGCTTTTACTCTTATGAACGAATGGTTTAAGCAACTCTACGGCGAGAGCGAAGGCAAAGATAACAAAGGTATTTTCCCTGCAAGCGTTGTCTTTTCAACCGATTTGCACTCTATGGGACAGTACATCCAAGACGGCAGAAGAAATCTTTTCGAAACAGTCGTTTTGTTTGATAAATGCAAAAGAGAAATCACTCTTTCAACCGACCCCGAAAATGTTGACGGTTTGAACTTCCTTGCAGGCAAGACAATGGACTTTGTAAACAGAAAAGCATTTGAAGGTACCGTACTTGCTCACAACGACGGCGGTGTTCCGAATATCGTTTTGAATGTTGCCGATATGGGCGAATTCGAACTCGGATATCTCATCTATTTCTTCGAGAAAGCCTGTGCGATTTCAGGTTATCTCTTGGGAGTAAATCCGTTTAACCAACCCGGCGTTGAAAGTTACAAGAAAAATATGTTCGCTTTGCTCGGCAAGCCCGGTTACGAAGACCAGAAAGCAGAACTCGAAGCGAGATTAAAATAATTTAGTTACGATTATATAAAACACAGGAGGATATATAATTATGGTTACATTAATTATCGGAAAAAAAGGCTCAGGCAAAACAAAAAGACTTATCCAACTTGCTAACGAGGCAGTTGCAAAGTCTTCGGGAAATGTAGTTGTCATCGAAAAAGGTGCAAAACTTACCTACGATGTCACTCATAAAGCAAGACTTATCGACACCGATGTATACGGAGTACACGGCTACGATATGCTTTTGGGATTTTTGAGTGGTATTTGTGCAGGAAACTACGATGTTACCGACATTTTTGTTGATTCTACATTCAAGATTTGCCCTGACGGTGTAGACGGTATCGAAAACTTTGTTACCCGTTTGCACGACCTTTCAGAAGAATCCGAGGCTAACATAACTTTGCTTGTATCTTCAAACGAGGCTGAACTTCCCGCAGGACTCAAGGCGGTTTGTCAGGAAATTTAAGCATATTATATATATTTACAGCATAAAATCTTAATATAACTTAAAAGGCTCATAAGTAATCTTATGAGCCTTGCTGTTTGCGGAGGTTTTTATGAAAAAAGTTTTAGCCTTATTACTTATTATGGTACTTATGCTGTCACTTGCATGTTGCACAAAGAAAGTCGAAGAAAATTCAGAAGTTGCCACAGAAAACGAAGTGGGAATAAGCAGAAAAGCCGACTCGAAAATATATAAAATCGGCGAAACATGGACAGTTCCCGACTTGCTCTCTTTTACGATAACAGGCGTAAAAGAAGTACAGCCACAACCTGAATATAACGAGGGCTTAAGCCCTAAGGCTGTGTATCTGATTGACTATAAATACGAGAATTTAGGCTTTGAAGACGACATTTTAGAAGGGCTTTATATGTTTGTGTCCGGCGATGTTGTTGACTCAAAGAACAAAGAAGGCTATTCATATTACACGAGTGACGAAGTAAAGTATCCGAAAACCATAAAAGTCGGAGAATGTTGCGAAGCCCAGGATGTCGTAGCACTTGATAACAAGGGCAAATTTACGATTACAATGCGCGAATATGACTCAATGTTTAACGAGTATGTTGCAACTTTCGAAATAGATGTTTGATTTTTATGCAAAACGCCGTGATTTCACGGCGTTTTTTCTCTTTATTTTGCAATTTTGTTATTGACAATCGCCTTATAGTTATATATAATAACAAATAGTGTTTTAGTGTGCGTTATTGTGTGTCGGAGGTTATTATGCTATTTGAACTCAAAGAAGTATTTTTGACTTTCGATGCGGAAAAAGAAACGGAATATAAACTCGATATGTCGAATATCAAACTTGACGGGATTTATCCATTCACATCTCCCGTCACGGTTTTTGCCAAAGCACAAAACAGAGCAGGTATAGTAACACTTGATTTAAAAGCAAATTTTGAATATACCCGTCCTTGCGACCGTTGCTTTGAAGATGTTAAGACCGATTATTCCTTCGACTTTTCTCACAAACTTATCGAAAGCCTTTGTGACGATGACGACGACTATATCGAAACACCGAATATGAGCGTGGAACTCGATGACCTCGTGATGTCCGATATTTTGCTCAATCTGCCGACTAAGTATCTTTGCAAGGGAGACTGTCAAGGTCTCTGTCAAAAATGTGGACACAACTTAAACAACGGCGATTGCGATTGTGACAAACGGGAAATTGACCCTCGTCTCGAAGCACTTAAACAATTTTTTGAATAATATATACATTTGTAAGGAGGTATTTATAATGGCTGTACCAACAAATAAACACTCTCAGGCAAGACGCGATAAGAGAAGAAGCAATGTATGGAAACTCGACGCTCCCGCACTTTCGACCTGTCCTAACTGCGGAGAGTACAAGGCTCCTCATAAGGTTTGCCTTAACTGCGGTATGTATAACGGCAGACAGGTAATCAACAAGGAAGAAGAATAATTTTTGATGTGGCGGGCAGGAATTCTGACCGCCACCTTTTGTATGACAAATGAGAGGTGGGATAATGTGTCTGTAAAAATCAAAAGCGTAGAAATGCACAGTCCTGCCGAAAAATGCAAAATCAAGCCGGGCGATACTCTGCTTTCGATAAACGGAAATGAAATTGTCGATGTACTTGACTATCGTTTTTATCAGTTTGAAGAAAAACTGACTCTTATCATCCTTGATAAAAAAGGCAAAGAAAAAAAGATAAAACTGAAAAAAGAACGGTACGACGAACTCGGCTTGGAGTTTGATACATACCTTATCGACAAAGAACATAGTTGTAAAAATAAATGTATTTTCTGTTTTATCGACCAATTACCCCAAGACTTGCGTGATACACTGTATTTTAAAGATGACGATTCTCGACTTTCGTTTTTGTTTGGTAACTACATAACTTTGACGAATTTGTCCGAACACGAGATTTCCCGAATTATCAAAATGCACATCAGCCCGATAAATGTTTCCGTTCATACTACGAACAAAGAACTGCGGTGCAAAATGATGAACAACCGCTTTGCAGGCGAGTCGTTGTCGGTGTTAAAACGCTTTGCAGAGAATAATATCGAAATCAACTGCCAGATTGTCTGTTGCCCCGAAATAAACGACGGCGAAGAATTGAAGAAAACCTTGTCTGACTTGACCGATATGGGCGTTAATATGATTGCCGTTGTGCCTGTCGGACTCACAAAATATCGTGAAAACCTCTATCCGATAAAGCCTTTTAACAAGAAAAAGGCAGAAGAAACTCTCGATATAGTCGAGCATTTCGGCGAGAAATGTATGGAAAAATACGGTCACAGAGTTGCATTTGCGGCAGACGAACTTTATATAAAAGCAAAAAGAGAAATTCCGCGCTTTGAGTTTTACGAGGATTTTCCCGCACTTGAAAACGGTGTCGGACTTATCGCTTTGCTCAAAGAAGAAGTAAAAAACGCTTTGCATGAGCGTGAAAGTAGCAAAGATATAAAAAGAAAAGTATCTATTGCCTGCGGTGTTTCGGCAGCACCGTATTTAAAAGAATTAGCCGATGAAATTCACAGCAAATTTGAAAATGTTGTTGTAAATGTTTATCCCATAGTAAATAACTTTTTCGGTGAACAAATCAATGTAAGCGGTTTGATTGTTGGAAAAGATTTGATAGACGGGTTAAAAGATAAGGATTTAGGCGACGAACTTCTTATTTCGTCATCTATGCTCCGTTTTGAAAATGACCTGTTTTTAGATGACACATCAGTAGAAGATGCGGAAAAATCACTTGATATAAAAGTAACCCCGATAAATAATAACGGCGAAGATTTTGTCTGTGCCGTATTAGCAGAAAGGAGAGAGTAAAATGCCAAAGCCCGTTGTTGCCATCGTCGGCAGACCGAATGTCGGAAAGTCCACATTGTTCAACAAACTTGTCGGACAGCGTGTTTCCATAGTCGACGACACCCCCGGCGTAACCCGTGACAGAATTTACGGTGAAGTCGAATGGCAGGGAAGAAAAGCAACTTTAATTGATACGGGCGGTATTGAACCTTTCTGCGATGATGTAATTCTCTCACAAATGAGAATACAGGCTCAACTAGCGATTGATACAGCCGATGTTATCATCCTTGTCTGTGATGTTCGTACAGGACTTGTTGCAAACGATTTGGAAGTTTGTCAAATGCTTTTGAAAAGTTCAAAGCCGATTGTTCTGTGCGTCAATAAATGCGATACAATAGGCGAGCCTGCTCCCGAGTTTTACGAGTTTTACAATATGGGACTTGAGCCTATCGAAGTCAGTTCCGTCCACGGTCACGGAACAGGTGATTTATTAGACGAAGTGTTCAAAAATCTTCCGAATGATAACGACGAAGAATTAGACAGCGAGGTTATCTCTGTCGCCGTTATCGGCAGACCGAATGTCGGTAAATCATCACTGATAAATAAAATTGTCGGTGAAGAACGCTGTATCGTTTCCGATATAGCAGGAACAACACGAGATTCTATCGACACAAAAATTGAGAACAAACACGGCACATTTGTCTTTATAGATACAGCAGGAATGCGTAGAAAAAGCAAAGTCAACGACGCCGTTGAAAAATACAGCATTTTGCGTTCAAAAATGGCTATTGACCGCTGTGATGTATGCGTTATTATGCTTGATGCCGAAACAGGAGTAACCGAGCAGGATGCAAAAGTCGCAGGCATGGCAAGTGACGCAGGCAAAGCAGTTGTCATCGCCGTAAACAAATGGGACGCAATCGAAAAAGACGACAAGACAATGAGCAAATTCAAAAAGGATATCGAACGAGATTTTGCCTTTATGAGTTA
>JAZLJE010000145.1:0-15572 GCA_045617705.1 Ruminococcus sp. | reverse complement strand
TCACTGCTTGCATCGCAAACATTCAGGATAATATCGGACAACGCCGCTTCTTCCAAAGTGGACTTGAACGCTTCGACAAGGTGATGCGGAAGTCTTCTGACAAGCCCTACGGTATCAATGAGCATTACCGTCACGCCGTTTGGCAGTTTCAAGGCGCGGGATGTCGGGTCCAAAGTGGCAAAAAGTTTGTCCTGTGCCAGCACGCCCGCATCGGTAAGAAAGTTCATCAAAGTTGACTTTCCCGCGTTCGTATAGCCGACTATCGCCGTGGTGATTACACCGTCTTTTTCGCGGCGTTTTCGCAGTTCGTTTCGATGATTTTCGACATCTTTTAACTGTTCTTTCAGCGTTTCCATACGGCGTCTTATATGCCTTTTGTCGGTCTCTAACTTCGTTTCACCGGGACCGCGAGTACCTATTCCGCCGCCGAGTCGGGACATCTCTATTCCCTTTCCCGTAAGGCGAGGCATCATATATTTCAACTGGGCAAGTTCGACTTGCAGTTTACCCTCTTTTGTCTTTGCTCTTAATGCAAAGATATCGAGTATCAGCATAGTTCTGTCGATTGTTCTTGTATTTGTTATCTGTTCGATATTTCTTATCTGCACGGGAGAAAGTTCCAAATCGAAAATGAGCAGGTCTATTTCAAACTGCTCGCACAAGTCCTTTATCTCGTCGAGTTTTCCGCTGCCAACACAGGTAGCACTTTCAAGGCGGTCAAGTTTCTGCGATATTGAAAGAACAGGCTCTGCACCTGCACTTTCGGTCAGTTCAAAAAGTTCATTTAAAGACGCTTGTGCGTCATATTCACCTGTATCCACGCTGACAAGCAACGCACGGGTTACTTTTTCTTCTGTTACTGTCAAGTCCATAGTTTCACCTTCATTCACTTTGAGTATATCTTATTCCGTGAAAAAAGTAAACCGATATTGCAAAACTAATACTTTTATTTTTCAAACTATTGTGGTATAATGATTGTGTTTATTCAAAAAAGGATGAATATATATGCAACGAAAAAATTATGACCGAACTTTCACGGTTGTCATAACCGCGATGTTTGCGGCTATGATTGCCGTATCTACGGCATTTTTGAAAATCCAGACACCTACTGCGGGATATGTGCATTTGGGAGATGCCTTTTTGTATCTTTGTGCGTGCTTTCTGCCCACTCCCTACGCTGTGCTTGCGTCGTCTATCGGCTCGGGTATTGCCGATTTGCTCGTATATCCGCAAACACTCATTTACACCGTGATTATCAAAGCCGTAAATGCCTTGTTTTTCTCTAACAAAGGCGACAAAATACTTACAAAACGAAATGCGCTTATGGTTATCCCGTCGGGACTTGTTACCGTTTTGGGATATTCGCTTTCAAAATTTATCAGGATGAAACTGTCGGGTGCGACAAATATAGTCGCTTTTACCGACGCTGTATGGAAAATCCCCGAAAACGCCATACAGGCGGTATGCTCCGCTGTTGTATTTTTTGCGGTTGCATACGCCTTTGACAAAGCAGATATCAAGAAAAGGATGTTGAAATAAAATGGGAAAACGAATTGTTATCAAAGTCGGCACTTCTACGCTGACCTACGAAAACGGGAAAATAAATTTACCCAGAGTTGAGAAACTTTGCAAAGTTATATCCGACCTTAACAACCGAGGTGAAGAAGTCATCTTTGTTACCTCGGGTGCGATTGGCGTCGGCGTCGGCAAACTTTCGCTCAAAGAAAGACCGTCTTCCACAATGGAAAAGCAGGCTGTTGCCGCTGTCGGTCAATGTGAACTTATGTTTATGTACGACAAACTTTTTTCGGAATATTACTCAACTGTTGCACAGGTACTTTTGACTAAATTTTCTGTTGACACAGAGCATAAAAGACTCAATGTTCTGAACACTTTGAACACACTTCTTTCTATGGATATTATCCCGATTGTCAACGAAAACGATACCGTTGCGATTGATGAACTTTCGGGCGAAAATATCGGCGACAACGATATGCTTTCGGCTGTTGTCGCAGAACTTGTAGGTGCAAATTTGCTTGTCATCCTCACAGACCGCGTCGGTCTTTATACACAAAGCCCGTCAAAAAATCCCGACGCAAAGAAAATTGATATTGTCGAAGATATCAACGAAGAAATTTTCAATATGGCGTCAGGCTCTACTTCAAACCGCGGTACAGGCGGTATGATAACAAAACTTCACGCCGCTTCGCTTGTAACACAGGCGGGTATTGACTGCCGTGTAATGTCGGGCAAAGACCCCGAAAAACTTTACGATGTTATCGACAAAGACACAAATATCGGAACATTATTCAAAGGCAAGGTGACAAAATGATTTCTGTAAACGAACTTGGAAAAAGAGCAAAAAAAGCAAGCAGGCAACTGCTCACTTTGTCAGATAAAATCGATTTGGCATTATCTTTTATTGCAGACGATTTGAGAGCCTATGAAAATGACATCATAAAGGCAAATAAAATCGACATTGAAAACGGAAGAAGCAACGGTATGAGCGAGTCACTTATCGACAGACTTATGCTCAACCACGACAGAATAGACTCTATGGCAAAAGGCATAGAAAAGATTGTCACAATGGAAAGTCCCATCGGCAAAACTCTTTGGCAAAACACCATAGAAAACGGACTTATCATAGAAAAAATTACTGTTCCCATCGGCGTTATCGGAATTATTTTTGAGGCTCGTCCGAATGTAACGGCAGATGCTGCAGGGCTTTGCCTTAAAGCACAAAATGCCGTAATACTTCGCGGAGGAAAAGAAGCGATAAACTCAAACAAAGCGATAGCAGAAATTATGCGTAATGCTATCGAGAAAGCAGGACTTCCGAAAGACTGTATCTGTCTTGTTGAAGATACTTCAAGAGAAAGTGCAAACGAACTTATGAAAATGCGTGAGTACCTCGATATTCTCATTCCCAGAGGCGGAAAAGGACTTATCAGTTCCGTTGTCGAAAATGCTAAAGTTCCCGTTATCGAAACGGGTGTCGGCAACTGCCACGCCTTTGTAGACGAAAGTGCCGATATTGATATGGCGGCAAACATTGTATTCAACGCAAAGACATCAAGAGTATCGGTTTGCAACGCGCTTGAAACTTTGCTTGTCCACAAAAATATCGCCCAAAAAGCACTGCCTAAAATTGTGGAAAAGTTAAAAGAAAAAGGCGTTGAAATTCGCGGATGCGAAAAGACGAAGAAAATCCTCGGTGACGATATTATTCTTGCTACCGACGATGATTTCAAAACGGAATTTCTCGACTACATTATTTCGGTAAAAGTTGTTGATACTTTTGACGATGCTATTGAACATATCGCAAAATACTCAAGCGGTCACAGCGAAACGATAATAACAGAAAACAAGGAAAACGCAGAAAAATTCCTTTCGCTTGTTGACTCTGCTGCTGTATATGTAAACGCATCTACTCGCTTTACAGACGGCGGTGAATTCGGGCTCGGTGCCGAAATCGGCATTTCCACCCAGAAACTTCACGCAAGAGGTCCGATGGGTACATCGGCTTTGACATCACACAAATATATCGTTCACGGCAACGGTCAAATCAGATAATAAGATACATCAAAGCAAGGAGCAAAGTTGTATCTGCACCGTCATTTGCAAGGATAACAATAAGTAGCATAATCAAACTTTTTTCTTTGTCTTTCATCAAAATATCAAGGAAATTTTCGTTTCCTTTTGGGGCATTAGTTTGCTGATTATTGTCTACTATTTGCACCTGCTTTTTCGGTGTTTCGGGTTTACTATCCGTTTGCGGTACACTGCTTTTTTTGTTGTTTCGTGTATCGAATGGACCATACATCAAAGATGCACGCTCCAAAGCCGCCTGTTCGATGGAACTTTGTGGCATATTCCCCTCCTAAAACAGTTTGTCTAACAAGTTGAAATCTTTTAACAGCGGAAGCAATTTCATCATTTTCAGCATTTTTGTTGCTTCGTCAAGTTTTTTCTGTCGCTTTTCAGACAAAAAAGGTCTTATCGCAAAAAGCAGTCTTGTTGTATCGTCTTCCTCTTTTATGCTTTGCATAATCGGTACGATTTTTGAAAGCATTTTCATTGTATCGTTGTTTTGAAACAAGAACGAAAAATCGTTATTTTTCGGTGGAGGCGGTTCTTTATGTATACTCGGCAAATCGTTTTTGCCGAGCATTGAAGACAGTTCTTCAATCTGTTTTAACGCTTCGGGGTCTGATAAAATCTCCCCGATTTTTGCGGAAATATCGTCCATTTCAGCCTATCAATTTCCGCATAAGCGCTTGAGCCTGTTTTGAAGATAGCAGTTTTTGTGCCTGTTCTTTGTCTGACAAAACCTGCTCGATTTTCATCCGCTTTTCATCATCAAGATTTGACAAAAGTTCGTTGTAGTTTCCGTTTTGAACTATAGACTTTATCTTGTCTTGTGATGTACCGAGTTTATCACTTAATTGCTCAAGTACTTTTTTCATTTGTTCGCTGTCTGCCAAAATTACCACCTCATTCTATAATATGCAGACCGTACCTTTTTATGTCAGGAGTTTTTATGAAAATCATTGTTGTTTCCGATACACACGGAGATTTTTACTCTTTTCAAAGAGTAATGCAAATGCACAAAAATGCCGATGTTGTTATCCATTGCGGGGACTCAAGAGGCGAAATCGAAAAAATAAAAGACCTCTTTCCCGACAAAGTTTATGTTTGTGTAAAGGGCAACTGTGATTTGGGAAGCACCCTAAATTATACTCAAACGGAAAACTTTGCTTCTAAAAAATTTTTTATAACCCACGGGCATAATTTTGGGGTAAAATATACCCTTTATAATTTAGTCTGTGCCGCAAGGGAACAAAAAGCAGATATAGTATGCTTTGGGCATACTCACAACGCAGTATGTGAATACGACGACGGACTTTATATAATAAATCCCGGCTCGCTTAATGGATACGACGCAACATACGCTATAATCGAAATAAAAGACAACGGCATACTTGCAAATATCGCCAAATTAAAATAACTGTAGATTTTACGCAAAAATTGTGATAAAATGAACAGCAAAGGAGGGAAAGGCTATCAACTCATACATCGAAAATATGTTTTTGCCGATAATTAAATCGCAAAGACTTCCGCAGTCGATTATTATCGAAGGCGGTGACGAAGAAAAAAGAGAAGAATGTGCAAAGTATCTTTGTGCTTTTGCTGTATGCAAAAGTGAGAATAAGCCCTGCCTTTCCTGTAATGCCTGCAAAAAGGCTTTTGACGATATTCATCCCGATATTATCATTCCAAAGCCGGAAGGAAAAACCAAAATCATTCCCGTTAAACTTCTTCGAGATAACTATCTACCGCAGGCATATCTTAAACCGACAGAAGCAAACACAAAAGTTTTTGTCTTTATTGATGCGGACAAAATTCTCAAAGATGACACAGAAAACACTTTGCTTAAAATAATCGAAGAACCGCATTCAAACTTACTTTTCATTTTCACTTGTGAAAAGGCACATCTTCTTTTGCAGACTATCCGTTCCCGTTCACAAGTTTATAAAATCCCAAACGAAAATGAAAATTCGGAAATATCGGATACGGCAAAGAATATCGCACGCGGTATTGTCGCTCTTTACGAAGACAGGTTGCTGCTTGAATTGTCCGCTCTTTCGCAAAGAGATAAATTCAAAAGCGTTATGTTTGATGTATCGGAAATACTTATGAAAGCGTTGTCCGTTTCCTGCGGACAAAAATGCGACGACGAACTTGCAAACGAACTTGCAACAAAACTTACGAAACTTAAACTGCTCGCACTTATCGACGCAACAAAAGATGCTGTCGAAAAATGTGAGCGTAATATAAATTTGAAACTGCTTTGCACCTATGTTTGCACGCAGTACAGGAGGATTTCATGGCAGAGGTAATCGGAGTAAGATTTAAAAATGTCGGCAAGGTCTATTATTTCGACCCCGATAACAATAAACTCAACACCGGCGATATGGTTATCGTCGAAACCGCACGCGGTATCGAATGCGGTGAAGTCGCTATGGCGAACAAAGAAGTAGATAACGACGAGATAGTTTTTCCGCTTAAGAAACTTATCAGAAAAGCAACAAAAGAAGATTTGGAAAAAATCAAAAACAACGAAGAAAAAGAAAAAGAAGCCTTAAAAATCTGTGAGCAGAAAATAAAAGAACATAATCTCGAGATGAAACTCGTTGATGTTGAGTATTCTTTCGACAACTCAAAACTGCTTTTCTATTTCACGGCAGACGGCAGAGTTGACTTTCGCACGCTTGTTAAAGACCTTGCTTCTGTTTTCAGAACAAGAATTGAACTTCGCCAAATCGGTGTAAGAGATGAAGCAAAAATGCTCGGAACTTTGGGTGCTTGCGGCAGAGCGTGTTGCTGTTCAAGTTTTTTAGGTGAGTTTCAGCCCGTTTCCATAAAAATGGCAAAAGAGCAGGGGCTTTCCCTCTCGCCTGTCAAGATTTCAGGCACCTGCGGGCGACTTATGTGCTGTCTTAAATACGAACAGGAAGCATATATCGACCTACTAAAACGCACTCCGAAGGTCGGTGCTATTGTCAAAACCAATCTCGGAAAAGGCCGTGTAGTTGATGTTAACCTCTTAACGGGAACACTGAAGGTCAAGATGGACAACACCCCCGACGAGGCTGCCCCGCAGACATTTAATGTCAAAGATGTCAAACTCGTCAAAGACGGATTTATCAAGGTCGATAAAAAAGAAATGGACGAATTTAAAAATCTGGAATAAAAATTTTTGCCAAAACAATTGCTTTTTTTAAAAAGTATGCTAAAATATACTTGATTACATATAAGGAGGTTTTTTATAATGGCTTATGTAATTTCTGATGACTGCATTTCTTGCGGTGCTTGTGCTGATGAGTGCCCCTGCGGTGCTATCTCTGAGGGCGACGGCAAATACGTTATCGACGCAGATACCTGTGCTGATTGCGGTGCTTGTGCTGATGTTTGCCCCGTTGGTGCTCCTAATCAAGGCTAATAAACAATTATGAAAGCCGAGGAAATTTATTCCTCGGCTTTTTGTTTTTCTTGCATACTCTCGTGATTATGGTATAATGAATATATATTTTTGGAGGTGAGTATATGGACACGCTGTTACCGCTTGGAAAAGGTGTAAACATTTTCGTCAGCGAAAATCATCATTTTACAACCGATACGATTTTACTCGCCGATTTTTCAAGCCCGAAGAACAAAGACCTATCAGTTGATTTGGGTACGGGCTGCGGTACTATCCCTCTTTTGTGGGCAAGGGACAAAAGCACAAAAACTCTTTGTGTCGATATAGAACAAGACGCTATCTCACTTCTTCAAAAGAGCATAGAATACAACGCTGAAAACGGTATTGAAAACGCAAAAAATCTCACCCCCCTGCTTTGCGACATCAAGGAAATCAAGGACAAAACCGAGGCGGAAAAGTACGACCTTGTTGTATGCAACCCGCCGTACAAAATAGATAATTCGGGGATAAAAAATCCCAACGAACAAAAGGCTACGGCACGACATGAAACAAAATGTTCTTTTGATGATATCTGCAAACAGGCGGCAAGAATGCTGAAATTTTCGGGAAGATTTTGTATCTGTCAACGCCCCGAACGGCTTACGGATATTGTTATGACTTTGAGAAAATATCGTTTAGAGCCGAAGAAACTTCGTTTTGTTCAGGGGAAGCGTGACAAAAGCCCGAAACTCTTTTTACTCGAAGCAAAAAAGGGTGCAAACGAGGGCTTTCTTGATGTTATGCCTACCCTTGTTGTAGAAAACGATGACGGCACATTTACTGAAGAAATGCAGAAAATTTACGGTGCATACAAAGAGGAACATCAAAATGGATAATATTTTATATGTTGTGGGAACTCCGATAGGAAACTTGGGCGATATGTCGCCCCGCGCGGTTGAGATACTCTCAAATGTTGACTTTATCGCCGCCGAGGACACAAGAGTTACCCTGAAACTTCTAAACCATTTCGGCATAAAAAAGCCGATGGTAAGTTACTTTGAACACAACAAATTTCAGCGAGGAGAAATCATCACTAACCGCATTCTTGCGGGAGAAAGTTGTGCCATTGTCACCGACGCGGGTATGCCGTGTATTTCGGACCCGGGTGAACTGCTGATAAAACAATGCGGTGATAAAGGGATAAAAACCGTTGTTGTTCCCGGTCCGAGTGCAGTTATATCGGCGCTCGCTGTTTCGGGACTTGACACAGGGCGGTTTTGTTTTGAGGGCTTTTTGTCGGTAAATAAAAAGAGTCGAAAAGACCACCTTATATCCCTATTAAACGAAACGCGGACTATGATTTTTTACGAAGCACCGCACAAACTGCCGAATACCCTCGAGGACTTTTTTGAATACTTCGGTGAAAGGAAACTTTCCATCGTTCGTGAGATAACAAAAATCCACGAAGAAGTTATCAGAACAACCACAAAAGAAGCAAAGGAAAAATATACCGACGGCTCGATAAAAGGTGAAATCGTACTCATACTCGAAGGCAAAAAGGAAGACAGCGAAACCTACACTCTCGACGACGCCGTAAAAATAGCAAAAGAACTCATCGACAAAGGCGAAAAGCCTACCGACGCTGCAAAAGAGTCGGCAAAAATCACGGGTATTAAAAAGAACGACATATACAGGGAAATAATATGACATACGAAGAAGCATTAAAAAAAATTCACTCACTTGACAAATTCGGTTCAATGCCCGGACTTCAAAGAGTTGAAAAACTTTTTGACCTTGTCGGTGAGGGATTAAGAGAGCAAAAATTCATACATATCGCAGGTACAAACGGCAAGGGAAGTACAGCACAGATTATCTCATCAGTTTTGACTCAATGCGGGTATAAAACAGGGCTTTTCATCTCGCCTTATATCGTAAAATTCAACGAAAGAATACAGATAAACGGCAAGATGATAAAGGATGAAGAATTGGCAACCGCTGTGTCCTACCTCTCGCCTTTTCTCGATAAACTCAACAAAGATGGAATTATCATCACCGAATTTGAGTTCCTCACGGTGCTTGCTTTCTATGTTTTCAAGAAAATGGGCTGTGACTTTATCGTATGTGAAACAGGTTTGGGCGGGTTGCTTGACTCGACAAATGTGATAAGAAATCCGCTTTGCTCCGTTATCACGAAAATTGACTTTGACCACACCGAAATTTTAGGCTCGACTATCGAAGAAATCGCTACGCAAAAATGCGGTATCATAAAGGAAAACGGCATTACCGTTTCGGCGTTTCAGCGTGACGAGGCTCTCAAAGTTATCGGGAACACAGCACAAGAAAAGAACAACGAATTTTACTATGCAGAAGATATAGAATTTTCTGATATTTCATTTGATATTGACGGCACATCTCTTACATATAACGAAAACAAACTGCACCTTAATATGCTCGGTGTTCATCAACTCGAAAACCTCAAAACAGCCCTACGCACCCTTGAAGCATTAAACAAAAAAAGTATTGCGTATATTACGCCGAAAAGCATATCTGACGGAGTAGAAAAGGCGAAAAACCCCGCTCGGTTTGAAGTGCTTTCCAAATCCCCCGTTATTGCCCTTGACGGCGCTCATAACCCTTCGGGTATGAAAACCTTTGTCAATGCGGTAAAAAAATATGCAAACGCCCACCGTGTTTTGATACTCGGTATGCTCAAAGACAAAGATACAGACACTTGTGTTTCACTTATATCGCCTTTATTCGACGAAATATATGCGGTGGATATCGACAATCCCCGCAGCGAAAATGCAAAAGTTCTCGCTCAAAAATGCAGGCTAAAATGCCAAAATGTCTATGAAATATGCGATATAAAAGAAGCCTTTGATATATGCTTTTCTAAAAACTGCGACATATATATTGCAGGTTCTTTGTATCTTTGCGGTGAAATACGACAATATATTATCGACAAACTTTCAACGGACAAAAATCCGACAGCACAGTAAAACAAAAAATTTAAGCCTACACTTGTATTATGAGTGTAGGCTTATTTTTTTGGAAGTGAAAAAATGGTAGATATTAACTATATCGACGACACACTTTTGGCAAAACTATACGGTGAGATTGACCACCATATCGCACCGTCAATCAGAAACAAAATCGACTGTGAATGTGAAACCTATCGTCCGAAGGTGCTTGTACTCGATTTTGAGGGAGTTACCTTTATGGACAGTTCGGGTATCGGACTGATTATGGGAAGATATCGCGAAATCTCCCTTTTGGGAGGAAGGCTCGAAGTGACGAATATTCCGCCATATCTCGAAAGGATAGTTGCCCTTTCGGGTATAGGAAATCTGGGGGTGCTTAAATGAATATCATAAATGAAATGAAACTGCAATTTATATCAAAAAGCACAAACGAAAGTTTTGCACGCTCGGCTGTATCGGCTTTTGTACTGCCGTTAGACCCGACCATCTCGGAACTTGCTGACATCAAAACCGCAGTAAGCGAAGCGGTCACAAACTGTATTGTTCACGCCTATCCCGATACCCTCGGTATCATCTACATAGATGCAAAAATCACGGACTCAAACAAGGTGATAATCAAAGTAAAAGACAAAGGTGTCGGGATAGAGAATATTGAAAAAGCACTTGAACCGCTATACACAACCTCAAACGGCGAGAGAGCCGGTTTGGGCTTTGCTGTTATGCAAAGTTTTATGGATAATATAAAGGTGCGTTCAACGCTATACAAAGGGACAAGCGTAACGCTTGAAAAATCGATAATCAAAGTAAACTATGACAAGAGATGAAAAAATCGAGAGCAATCTCGGACTTGTTCACTCCTGTGCAAAGAAATTTATCAATCGCGGAATAGAATATGACGATTTGTACTCGGCAGGCTGTATCGGACTTATCAAGGCTATTGATAATTTTGATGAAGGACTCGGATACAAACTCTCCACCTATGCCGTGCCTGTGATACTCGGCGAAATAAAGCGTCTTTTTCGCGACGGCGGTACACTCAAAATCAGCCGAAGTCTTAAAGACCTTTCCCAAAAAGCATTGAAATTTTCCGAAGAATATAAAAAAGAAAACGGAGTGGATATTCCCATATCAATATTGTCAAAAAAACTCGGCACAGACGAATTTTCGGCAAGTGAGGCGCTGACTGCGTCACAATGCGTACTTTCCCTAACGGGTGCAAACGACGACAGCGAACATCAAATAGATGTGCCCGTCGACAGCATTGAAGAAACCCTTTGTGAAAAATTGTCGCTTTCGCAGGTTATTACTGAACTTTCAGATTTTGAAAGGCAACTGATTGATTTGAGATATTTCAAGCACAAAACCCAAACTCAAACTGCAAGTGTGCTGAATATGACACAAGTTCAGGTATCAAGAAAAGAGAAAAAACTACTCCTCAAAATGCGACAAAAACTTTCTGTATAAAACGGTAACGACTTTTCAATCGTCACCGTTTTTTTCATAAATATGCACCCAAAGGCATTTTTCCTTTGGGTACACAGAGATTATTCATAATACAATTTTTTGAGGTCTTCCAAATCGTAGGGTGTCTGCTGATACAGATAGTAGTTAAGCCAGTTTGCATACAAAAGCGAAGCGTGACTTCTCCATGTGACGACAGGTCTTTTTGACGGGTCATCATTCGGAAAATAGTTGTACGGTAAAGCAGGGTTGAGCCCCTTGTTTTTATCTCGGAAATACTCCTGCGCCAAAGTTTCTCTGCCGTATTCACAATGACCTAAGACATAAAATTCTCTGCCGTTTTTACTGCAAACGATAGAAACGCCCGCTTCTTCACTCACAGCGAGAATTTCGAGTGCTTCGTGCTTTTCGATATCTTCTTTAACCACTCCTGTATAACGCGAATGAGGAACAAGAAAATAATCGTCAAAACCGCGCATCAGAGGATGCAGACGGTTTAGTATCGTATGATTATAGATACCGCAAAGTTTTTTATCGTAAGTAAATTTTCGTACACCGTAGCGATAGTAAAGTCCCACCTGTGCTCCCCAACAAATAAAGAGAGTGGAATAGACATTGTGCTTTGCCCATTCAAAGATAGTCGTCAGTTCGTCGTAGTAGTCAACTTCTTCATAATCGAGCAGTTCCACAGGGGCGCCCGTTACTATCATTCCGTCAAATTTCTTATCTTTTACTTCGTCAAAAGTTTTGTAAAAAGTTGTCAGATGTTGTGCTGACGTATGCTTTGATTCATGACTTGCCATCTGCAAAAGTTCAATATCAACCTGCAACGGGGTGTTACCCAGCAGTCGAAGCAACTGAGTTTCTGTTTCGATTTTGGTCGGCATAAGGTTGAGTATCAGGATTTTCAGCGGTCGAATGTCCTGAGTCATCGCTCTGTCCTCGGGCATTACGAAAATATTTTCACTTTCAAGTATTTTGGTTGCAGGAAGACCGTTGCTGACTTTAATCGGCATTTAACCACCTTCTTTCATAGTTTTTGCAAATAAAATATATCAATACTGTTTGCCCCAGTAAACCATGTGTTTTGCAGGTTTTCCGCAACAAACGCAGGTGTCACTTAAGTGTTCTTCTTCAAACGGGATACAACGAGATTTTACACCGCCTGTGACATCTTTTAACTTATCTTCACAATCGGAGTCACCGCACCACATAGCCTTGATAAAGCCGGGCTTTTCTTTGGATATTTCGATAAAGTCGTCGTATGTCAAAGCAACATGAGTTTTCTCGACCATATTTTCAAAAGCGCGGTCATACATATCGCTGTGGATTTTAGTAAGTAAATCGGAAATAGTTTTAGAGAGATTATCAAGCGAAACAAAGAGTTTTTCTCTTGTGTCACGGCGAACTAAAACGCACTGGTTTTTCTCGATATCTTTCGGACCGATTTCGAGTCTAATCGGAACGCCTTTCATCTCGTACTGGGCAAATTTCCATCCCGGTGACTGGTCAGAGTCGTCAAGTTTTACTCTGAACTTATCTTTGAGGGAATTGTAGAGTTCCTCTGCCTTTTCAAGCACGCCCTCTTTGTGGGTTGCAATAGGAACAATGGCTAACTGGATAGGTGCAATCTTCGGCGGTAATACAAGACCGTCGTCATCGGAATGTACCATAATGAGTGCGCCTATCATACGGGTAGATGTTCCCCAGGATGTCTGGTGAGGATAGTGGAGTTTGTTGTCCCTGCCTGTAAAGGTAATGTCAAAATTCTTTGCAAAACCGTCACCGAAATAGTGGGATGTACCGCCCTGCAAAGCAACGCCGTTGTGCATCATCGGTTCGATAGTATATGTTTCCAAAGCACCGGCGAATTTCTCTTTCTCGGTTTTTCTGCCGAAAACAGCGGGGATAGCCAAAGTGTCTTTGTAAAAGTCAATATAGACCTGAAGCATTCTTCTTGTTTCTTCCTGTGCTTCTTCTGCCGTTTCGTGCATTGTATGTCCCTCTTGCCACAAGAACTCGGAAGTTCTCAAAAACGGTCTTGTTGTCTTTTCCCAGCGGACAACGGAACACCACTGGTTGTAAAGTTTCGGCAAATCACGGTAGGTATTTATTACCTTTGCATAGTGTTCACAAAAAAGAGTTTCGGAAGTCGGCCTTACGGCAAGTCGTTCTGTCAGTTTTTCACTTCCGCCTACTGTTACCCATGCACATTCGGGGGCAAAGCCCTCAACATGGTCTTTTTCCTTTTGCAAAAGATTTTCGGGAATGAACATCGGCATATAGACATTTTCGTGCCCTGTTTCTTTGAAACGCCTGTCCATATCAGCCTGCATATTTTCCCATATCGCGTAACCGTAGGGACGAATGACCATACATCCCTTTACACCGGAATAGTCGGCAAGTTCTGCCTTCTTGACAATATCGGTGTACCATTTTGCAAAATCCTCGTCACGGCTTGTGATGGCTTCTACCATTTTTTTATTATCAGCCATAATACCCCTCCGTAGTAAAAATAATAACTTATATATTATACCTTTTATTTACACATTTTTCAAGAGTAAAAAAAGAGGCTGCGACGATTTCGTCACAACCTCTGCAAAACATACTGTTTTACGGTAAAAGTCAGGCATTTGCTTCGATATAGGAAACAAGTTCGCCTACTGTGCGAATATTCTCGATTTCCTCATCGGGAACTTCAATCTCAAATTCATCTTCAATGGACATAAGCAAATCAACTACATCCAAAGAATCTGCACCCAAATCAGCCTGTAAATCAGTCTCGGGGGTGATTGTGTCCTCTTCAACATCAAACTGTTCTGATAAGATAACCTTAACTTTTTCTAAAACCATAAGTTTTCCTCCCAAAAAATTGTCCTGTGCGCGGTTTATAGACAAATGATGTGGTTATGTGTTATAATTTTATAAACCCGAACAAGTAATTACACAAATATATTATTGATTATTACATAGTTTGTCAACAATTATGTCAAATTTTTAACAGTTACTTCTAATAAGGAAATATTATGAAAGAACTCCATTTCGCTCTAATCGGCAAAAATATTGAAAAAAGTGTTTCTCCTTTTATCCACGAAAGGCTCTTTTCTCTTGATAAAATCAACGCCCAATATAATATAATCGACCTGTGCGACAAAAGCCTTGAGAGTGTTGTTCCCTCTTTGAAAAATTTATCGGGATACAATGTAACTGTACCTTTCAAAGAGGAAATAGTAAAATATCTCGATAACCTTGACAGTTGTGCAAAAATTTCAAAGTGTGTAAATACCGTAAAAAACGATAAACTCTCAACAGGCTACCTTACAGACTCCTATGGCTTTTCAAAGTCACTTGACAGCATATACAAAGGAAAAATAACTTCTGCCGTAATTCTCGGTTGCGGAGGGGCAGCGAGGGCTGTTGCCTTTGAACTTGTAAATCTTGGGGCTAAAAACATTTACTTTTTAATAAGAGAACAGAGCAAAGAAAAGTGCAAAAAACTGATAAATGACCTTAATTTATACGGCTTTTGCGGTGCAAAGGTTTTGCAAAATGCCGACTTTGACTACGATATCCTTGTCAACGCAACTCCCGTAGGCTCGTATAAAACTTTCGGCTGTTTTGCAAGCGATGAACTTATCAGCCACTCAAAAGTCGTTTTCGACCTTATCTATTCGCCGAGTGAAACCGAATTGATAAAAAAAGCGAAAGAATATAAAAAGGTCACAATAAACGGAATTTCCATGCTTACACATCAAGCGGCAAAGTCCCACGAAATTTTCTTTGACAGTAGGTATGATATTCAATCTATTGATAAAATATGTAAGGAAACTGAAAATTTGCTGTCAAAAAGAAAAATTATCCTCTGCGGATTTATGGGAAGCGGAAAGACAACAGTAGGAAATGCTCTTTCAAATAAACTTTCCCTGCCGTTTTTTGACCTCGACGAATATATCGAAAAAAATGAAAATATACCTATCGAAAAGATTTTCGAAAATTTCGGTGAAGAGTATTTTCGGGAAATCGAATATAAATATCTTTGCGATTTACTTTGCAAAGATGAAGCGGTTATATCCCTTGGCGGTGGAACTCTCACAAAAGAGAGAAACAGACAACTGCTACACAGCGCAAATGCGTTCTCTGTTTTTCTTGATGTTACTCTCGATACAGCA
>JAZLJE010000144.1:0-5111 GCA_045617705.1 Ruminococcus sp. | reverse complement strand
TATTCAATATTAAGTTACGAATGCTATAAATATTCTATATATAATTCAATAAAAAGTCAACACATAAAGTGCACAAAACTGTAATTTATAGTTGGAATATCTAAATATTAAAGGCTTAATTGAAGGTGGGACACAAAATATAAGCATATTTTCTTATCACAGGAAGGAACAAAGTTGGTTGCAATAAAATATTGCAAAATAAATATAGAAATGATAAAATATAAAAAGATAAGATTATTGTATGATTTGGGATAATTATGAAAAAAATATTATTACTCGGCGGTTCTGCTCAACAGATTGTTGCGATAAAAACCGCAAAAAAATTAGGATATTATACCGTTTTGTGCGACTATCTTCCCGACAATCCGGGACAGCATTATGCGGACAAGTTTTACCTTGTCAGCACGACTGACAAAGAAGCAGTTCTCAAAGTCGCAGAAGATGAAAAAATCGACGGTATTCTTGCCTATGCAACAGACCCTGCTGCTCCGACAGCGGCCTATGTTGCAGAAAAACTTGATTTGCCGACAAACCCGTTTACAGCCGTAAATACTTTATGCAACAAAGATATATTCAGAAAGTATTTGAGCGAAAACGGTTTTGTTGTGCCACTTTCAAAGGGATATTCAAGAATTAATGAAGCAATAAAAGATTGTGACAGATTTGACTTTCCGATTATCGTAAAACCTGTTGATTCTTCCGGCTCAAAGGGAGTTACGGTACTAAAAAGCAAGGAAAATATCAGAGAAGCGCTGAAGTTTGCGTTCTCGTATTCAAAGGCAAAACGAGTTATTATCGAAGAATATATCGAAAAAGACCACCGATATATAATCGGGGGTGACATTTTTGTTATTGACTCTAAAGTATGCCTTTGGGGACTACTAAATTGCTTAAGAGATGATGAAGTAAACACCCTTGTTCC
This sequence comes from Ruminococcus sp., assembly GCA_045617705.1. Taxonomy (GTDB): domain Bacteria; phylum Bacillota; class Clostridia; order Oscillospirales; family Acutalibacteraceae; genus Ruminococcoides. The sequence goes on along the minus strand of JAZLJE010000144.1, from coordinate 4,189 downwards.
TGTCGGAAAAAGTTATCCTCTTGAGTTATCATCATCACAGACAGAATTGATAAAAGACTCATTGCAGAAACTTGTCAGCAGTATAGGTATCCGCTTTGGTGCGATGAATGTTGAACTGATGCTTGACAAAAACGGCAAATGTTATATTGTTGATGCAGGTCCTCGAGCAGGCGGGAATATGATACCCGACTTGCTCAATATGATTTTTGATGTCGATTTAGTGGAAATGTCGGTGCAAACTGCGATGGGAGTACAGATAGAGCCTAAAGAAATCAACGAAAAACCGTGTTTTTATGTATCATATAACCTGCACAGCAAAGAAAACGGAGTTTTAAAAGCTATTGAATTTGATGACGAAATCGAAAAACATATAGTTAAAAAATGCCTGTATGTATCCATTGGGGACAAGGTGTCATACTTTGATGACGCATCAAAGGCACTCGGCATTGTCTTTATGAAATTTGACAGTTTGGAACAACAAAAAATCATCGAAAATATCAACGAACATATTAAAGTCATAGTAAAATAGCATTGTATATTAAAACCTTCCTGTGAAATTATCGCGGGAGGGTTTGTTTTATATAAAATCCGATATAGGTGCGGTTGATTATATTTACAGAATGTGGTATAATATAATATTGTAATACTATGGGATAGAAGGCGAATTATGAAAGGTATTCTAAAACATTTATCAAAAAGGGACTGGGGGCTTATCGCAGTTACCGTGCTACTTGTTGCGGCATCTGTGTGGCTTGACTTGAAACTGCCCGATTATATGGCGCAGATAACTACTCTTGTGCAGACAGAAGGGTCACAGTTATCTGAAGTTATCACAGCGGGACTTAAAATGCTCGCGTGTGCATTTGGCAGTCTTGTCGTTACGGTTACCGTTATTATCTTTTCGGCAAAGGTAGCGTCCGACTACTCTTTTGCAGTAAGGGCAAAACTTTATGATTCTGTTGAATCTTTCTCACTAAACGAGATAAACAAGTTTTCAACCGCATCACTCATCACTCGTTCAACAAACGATATTACCCAAGTGCAAAATGTCATTTCTTTCGGTATGCAGGCACTTATCAAAGCACCGATTATGGCTGTTTGGGCTATTACCAAAATTGCAGATAAAAACTGGCAATGGACTCTTTCTACGGGAATAGCCATTGTGCTTGTATGTATTATCCTTGCAATATGCTTTGTTTTTGCTCTGCCGAGATTTAAGAAAATCCAGGGACTTACCGATAACATCAACCGTATAACAAGAGAAAACCTTACGGGACTTCGTGTTATCCGTGCATATAATGCCGAAAATTATCAGAAAAATAAATTCGAAGTCGCAAACGAAGAGATTACATCTAATAACCTTACCGCACATCGCATAATGGCTATTATGGTACCCTCTATGCTCGTTATTATGAACGGACTTGCAGTAGCAGTTTACTGGATAGGTGCGTACATAATCAACTCTGCGGGTATGATAGAAGAAAAAATAGGACTTTTCTCGGATATGGTCGTTTTTTCTGCTTATGCTATGCAGGTTATTATGTCGTTTATGATGCTGAATATGATTTTCATTATGGCACCGAGAGCCTTGGTCGCTTCAAAAAGAATTAACGAGGTTATCGACACAAAACCATCTGTTACCGACGGCACTGTAGATACCGTAGACAACGGCATTGTAGGCGAGATTGAATTTAAAGATGTTGACTTTAAATACCCCGACGCAGGCGGGTATGTTCTTGAAGACATAAGTTTCAAGGCTAAAAAAGGCGACACCGTCGCAATTATCGGCTCAACCGGTTGCGGTAAAACAACGCTTGTAAATCTTATCACAAGATTTTACGACGCGACAAAGGGCGAAGTCCTTGTTGACGGGATAAATGTAAAAGACTATAAACTCGAAACTTTGCACAATAAAATCGGATATATTCCGCAGAAAGCGGTTTTGTTTTCCGGTACGATAAATACGAATGTTGCCTTTGGTGACAACGGCAAAGACGACTATACAGAAGATGATGTCAAGCGTGCCGTTGCTATCGCACAGGCAACGGACTATGTAGAGAGCAAACCCGACAAGTATGAAAGCGAAATCGCACAGGGAGGCTCTAATGTTTCGGGCGGACAAAAACAGCGTATCAGTATTGCCCGTGCAATATGCCGCAACCCCGAAATACTCATTTTTGATGACTCTTTCTCGGCACTCGACTACAAAACCGACAAATCACTTCGAGATGCTTTGAAAAAAGAAACCGCAGGCACTACGAATGTTATCGTTGCCCAGCGTATCGGTACGATAAAAGATGCCGACACAATTATTGTCCTCGATAAGGGCAGAATTGCCGGTATCGGTAAACATAAAGAACTTCTGTCAAACTGCAAGGTTTACAAAGAAATTGCACTTTCACAGTTGAGCGAGGAGGAACTCGAAAATGATTAAGAAGAAAAAGCAAGAGTTCATCGGCGCAGGAACTACTGTGAAAGGCTCACCGCGCAGAGGTCCCGGACACGGCGCAGGTATGGGAGTTGAAAAACCGAAAGATTTTGTAAACACTTGGGGAAAACTTATAAGATACTCAAAACGAGAAATGCCTTTTGTAATTATCGCAATAGTCAGTGCTATGGCGTCAACAGTTTTGTCGCTTATGGGACCGAACAAGTTAAGCGAAATAGTTGACACTATCACGGCGGGGCTGTTCACGGGCATTGATGTTGACAAAGTTACAAGTATCTGTATCATTCTTGCCTGTATGTATGTCGGCAGTTGGATACTGAATTTTGCCCAGCATTTTATTATGGCAACCGTTACGCAGAAGATTTCAAAACGCCTGCGTACAGATATTACCGAAAAGACTAACCGCTTACCTCTTAAGTATTTTGACAAGGTTCTTTTCGGTGATGTTCTCTCACGAATTACAAACGATATTGATACAATCGGAATGACGCTCAACTCAAGTGTCGGTCAACTTATAACTTCCGTTACACTTTTCCTCGGTGCGTTGCTGATGATGTTCATTACAAATGTACTTTTGGCACTTACTGCTGTCGGCGCAACGATTATCGGATTTTTCTTTATGTCGTTGATTATGAAAAATTCGCAGAAGCATTTTTCACGCCAGCAAAGGCACTTGGGTGCTATCAACGGCCATGTTGAAGAAATCTACACAGGACACAATATCGTAAAGGCATACAACGCCGAAAAAGAAGCGAAAGAGGAATTTTCGCGAATTAACCGCCATCTTCGTGACAGCGTATTCAAGAGTATGGCACTTTCGGGACTGATGTTCCCGCTGATGAACTTTATCGGACATCTCGGATATGTTGCAGTTTGTGTTGTCGGTGCGTTGCTTACTATGAACGGTCATATTTCTTTCGGTGTTATTGTTGCGTTTACTATTTATGTAAGACAGTTTACCAACCCCTTGCAACAGATAGCCCAGTCGTTCTCGAATATGCAAAGTACAGCCGCCGCGAGCGAAAGAGTTTTTGAATATCTTGAGGAAGAAGAACTCGAAGACGAAAGTCAAAAGACAGAGAAACTCGAAAAAGTCAAAGGCGATGTCACTTTCTCTCATGTGAAATTCGGCTACAACGAAGACAGAATTATCATCAAAGACTTTTCTGCCGATGTTAAGGCAGGACAAAAAGTTGCCATTGTCGGCCCGACAGGTGCAGGCAAAACAACTATCGTAAACCTGCTTATGCGATTTTATGAAACAAACAGCGGTGATATTTTCATCGACGATGTGAGCATAAAGTCGCTCACCCGCGAAAATGTTCATGACCTTTTCTGTATGGTACTGCAAGACACATGGCTCTTTGAGGGAACTGTCAGAGAAAACCTTGTATATTCAAAAGAAAATGTATCTGACGAAGAACTCAAAAAAGCCTGTCATGCGGTGGGTATCGACCACTTTATCAGTACTTTACCGAAGGGCTACGATACCGTACTCGACGATAAAACCACCTTGTCCGCGGGACAAAAACAGCAACTCACCATTGCCCGCGCTATGATAGAAAATGCACCCTTGCTCATCCTCGACGAGGCAACTTCCTCGGTTGATACGAGAACAGAGAAAATTATTCAGTCGGCTATGGATGCGCTTACTGTCGGCAGAACATCTTTTGTTATCGCTCACAGACTTTCAACAATACGAAACGCCGATATGATACTTGTACTCAAAGACGGCGATAT
>JAZLJE010000143.1:0-1979 GCA_045617705.1 Ruminococcus sp. | reverse complement strand
GTTTCCCGTCTGATTTTGTTGTTTTCGGGGAAAACAAGAGGGTTCCACTTTGACGGGTTTTGTGTGATGCCTGCGATAGCGGCACATTCACAAAGAGAACATTCGGAAATAGGCTTGTCAAAGTAAAGTTCGCTTGCGGCTTCAACGCCCTGTGCGTTGTTACCGAAGTTTACGACATTGAGGTATGCTTCGAGGATATCGTCTTTTGAATATTCTTTCTCGATATTCAGAGCCCTGAAAATCTCACGAAGTTTACGGGTAAGGCTGACTTCGTTATCGTCTGTTATGTTCTTTACAAGTTGCTGGGTGAGTGTACTTCCGCCGTAGTTATCGGAGCCGGAAAAGAGCGAGAAGATAGCAGAACCTGTTCTGTACCAGTCAACACCGTGATGTTGGTAAAAACGCTTGTCCTCAATCGCGATTATCGCTTTCGGCATAGCATCAGGCATTTCGTTTAGGTCAACCCAGATACGGTTTTCGGTTCCGTAGAGTGTTTGATATTCAACAAACTTTTCGGTTTCGGGGTCTTCAATGTAGATGAAACTCGAAAGGTTTAGCGAACGGGCGTTAAGGTCGATACCCGTAGGCTCAATAGCAAGTTTGAAGATATATACTCCGATTGAAATAGCGACGATAAGTCCGGCACAAAGGCAAACCAAAAGCAAAGTTGCAACAACTTTCCATATTGCTTTCAAAACATCTTTTGCACTGTTCGGCTTTCTATCAAGGTCTATTTTATCGGTATATTTGCTGATGTCGGTTTTTCTCATTCGTCCGACCTCCTCATAAAAAACATATAGCCAAAATAATTATACCACTATTAAAAGGAAAAATAAAGTTTTTTTACATAAATAATAGAGATTTTTCTTATAACATAGTGTAGAAAAATATGAATATTACCTAAAAAACGGTAAAAAATACCTTTGAGGTGACATTTTTTGAAACGATTATTACTTATCGCAGGGGTATTTTTTATAGCCTATGTAGTGTTCACATCTGTAGTTGTGCCAAATGATAATACTCAAAAACAAGAGGAAACTCAACCAGAAAGTATAGTGGTGCAAAGTCCGACTGAATATACCGTGAAAGCAGAGAATAACCGTGTTGTTGTCTATCTTGACGATGCATTGTATCTCAAAACTTCTACGGTAGTCAGTTCTTTGCCGAAATCTGACCAAAAATCCCTGCTCTACGGCATAAAAGCAAATTCAAAATCTGAACTAAATTCTATTTTGGAGGATTACTGCTCGTAGAAGAGCCGAGTGTCGAAGCCCTCAAATTACGACGGGCGATCCATGAATTTTGGAGCAGACCAAAGGTCTGTGTAAAAATTTACGAGAGCAGGAGTTATTTGAGGAACAGCGTAGGCATACGAGGCTTGACACCAAATTGATAATTGAAAATTGATAATTGATAATTTTGGGAAAATCGCAAGCGATTTTTGAAATATAAATATAACCTCTTTGCCTCCCCTTGTCAGGGGAGGTGGCAAGTCGACAGGCTTGACGGAAGGGTAGTCAACTAATTGATAATTTATAATTGAAAATTGATAATTAAGGGAAAATGCTTCGCATTTTTGAATATATATTTTTTTGCATACGCTGATAAACGGCAAGAAAAAAGGCTGTCGCCTATTGGTGACAGCCCCCAAAAATAATAATCTTATTTCATATTTTTTTCGTAAGATTCGATCATTTTCTTAACCATCTGACCGCCGACAGAACCAGCCTGCTTACTTGTGAGGTCGCCGTTGTAACCTTGCTTGAGGTTTACGCCAACTTCAGAAGCGGCTTCCATCTTGAAACGCTCGAGTGCTTCTTTAGCCTCGGGAACTGCGATGTTGCTCTTTGACATAATTTTCTACTCCTTTTCTTAAGATTTTCGTAAAAAATATTTTTTATACAAGCAACGATTTATCCGTTGCAAATTTAGTGTTTGAAAATCTTTCGGATATATAGCAAGAAAAATCTGCAAATTTT
>JAZLJE010000142.1:0-3649 GCA_045617705.1 Ruminococcus sp. | reverse complement strand
TCTTTCTTCTCTTACACCGTAAACAACATCACAGCCGTTTTCGAATTTGTCGAGCATTTCATCAAAAACGCCGATATCATCCTGCAGGTCTGCGTCTATCGAAATAATCGCGTCTGCCTCGTCTTTGAGGGTGGAAAGCCCACACATCAAAGCGTTTTGGTGTCCTCTGTTGGTAGTTAGTTTTATCCCGCGAAAGATACCGTCTTTTTCGTGAAGTTCTTTTATAATTTGCCAAGTGCTGTCTGTACTGCCGTCATCAATAAAGACAATTTTGCTGTCGGGGGTTATTCTTCCCCTTGCGATAAGTTGATTAAATTTTTCACAAAGAGACCTTGCTGTATCAGGCAAAACAGCCTGTTCGTTATAGCACGCAACGGCTACATATAACTTTGTCAAACTTATCACTCCAAAAGTTTATTTGAGAAGTTCTACCATTTTTTCGGTAATTAAAGGAAGATAAAATTTGTGATATCCGCGCTGATTCGGATGAATAGAGTCGCCGTGTCCCATACCCTTTATATCTGCGGTAAAGGCATCACAGGTATATATATCCTCACAGTTAAAACCGGATTTGTTGAAAATATCAACATAGTCCATATCCCATTTTTTGCATATTTCAATGGAAAGGTTGTTATATTCTTTTTCCTTTTCTTCGGGTGAATATGTCATATTGTGTGCGTTGATAAAGAACATCGGAATATCGGTATAGTTGTCTTTGAGAAAACCTATCGCATATTCCATTCCGCTTGCAAAAGTTTTTCTGCCGTTTCTGCCGTAGGAAAAATCGTTACTGCCGGACATAGTACCTTTGTTATTTTTAACAATATCGTTTGTAAGTCCGTTTACCATTATGATGTCTCCGCTTTCATAATCGGAAAGAGCCTCGACAATCTGATTTGAGATATGGCTTTTTCCCTCGGCATAGCCGAAAGTTGCACCGCCTAATGAATAGTTTTTCACATCCATAAAGTATTTTTCGCCGATAAGTTCGGGAATACCGACTTTGTAGTTGCCGTCGCCACGCATAATGCTGTCGCCGAAAGCAAGGATTTTTTTGCCCTTTAATACCTCGATTTTCTTGAGGTCATTTGTGACCTTTTCCATTTCATCTTTGGTAACAAGGGCATCGGGATTTGCTTTTTCTTCTTCGTCTAAATCAAAATATCCGTAAGAAATCGCTGTGATAAGGTTGTACTCTCCGAGCATATCGTTGCTGTCGGCACAATTTATATGAGTTTTCTTTTCATAATCGAGTGCGTTTACTATTGTGTAAGCGGCATATCGGCGCGAAACCGCTTTATACGGATTTATCTTATCGTAGTCGTTGATAATACCTTTTTGTCTGGCGATTGCAAAAAGGTCTTCACAGTCAAAGAATTCTCCGTCTTTAAATTCAAGTTTACTGTCGGTGACAGGAGTTACTTCGATATTAAGGCTGTCTAAAAGGTTTTGCAGCCACTCTTTGCGCGAAACAACCGTTTCGGACACAGTATCGTTCAATGTCTTTGAATAAATATCATACACACCGTTATGGCTATCGTTATTTTCAGTTTTACTTTTTGAAAGTGACTGTATGTATTTTTGCGGTGAAGTTATCTTCAAAGGCACAACATAAATCGAGTTTCCGCTTTGTGATACCTCTGCTTCATCTTCTGTTGCTGTCGGCAGTATCTCGGCACTTTTCGCAGAGCAGGCACAACACAGCAAAGTCGCAATAACGAGCAAAACTGCAAGCACAGTCGTTTTCATTTTTAAGTAGTGATTTTCCATTTTCTCAATCCCGTTTCCAAAAGGCAGGCGGTATGTTCTGCCTTATTTATCTTTACTAAAATTTTCGAGTTCCCTTTTGAGCCTTGCGACGGGAAGCCCCACTACATTGAAATAATCCCCGTCGATTTTTTTGACAAAAAGCGAGCCTTTTCCCTGAATACCGTAAGAGCCTGCTTTGTCTTTACCCTCGCCGGATTTTATATACTCTGTAATTTCCCTTTCCGAAAGGTCATAAAACTCGACCTGTGTTGATACCGAAAACGCACGATAATTTTCGTTTTCAACGATACAACAGCCGGTAACTACCGTGTGGGTTTTGTTACTTAATTTAGAAAGAATATCTCTCGCGTCTTTTTCGTCTTTGGGTTTTGTCAGAATTTCGCTGTCAAGAATAACGACTGTATCGCCGCCTATAACGATAGCGTCTTTATTCTTTTTTGCTATGTCCATAGCCTTCATCTTTGCAAGATATACGGGCAAATCAAAAGGCGACATTTGAGGCACAGTTCTTTCGTCAACATCCGACACTTCACAGACAAAATCTTCTGTGATAAGTTTCATCAGTTCACGCCTTCGCGGTGACTCGGACGCAAGAATAATTTTCTTCATAAATTCTCCTGTTGCGTGAATTTTCTTTTACTTTTTTCTTTCCTGATAATCGTAAAAAACTGCGGTGGACGAACAATCATTTTGATTATAACACAGAAAGCATAAAAAACAAAGGTAAAAATACATAAATTCAGCATACCGCCACATCCTTTTGAAAATTGTTAAGGGATACACCCTTACAATACTATTATAAAAAAAGATGTGTACGATAATCTGTACTTTGCTAATTGTCTTTATACATTGAATTTACGCTGTCAAGATAACTTTCAAATTCGACCTTTGCACTTTTTGGTGACATAATTTTCACCTTGTCTTTGAAACAAAACAGCCAGCCGAAAAACTGGGGTGACAACATTACCTTTGTCGATACGGTAAAAGTCCCGTCTTTATTAGGTGAAATAAACACCTTATCCGAAAAGCGGTCAACAACCGCACCGACCATAGAATTATCGAATTTGAGTTTTACATCGGTAAGTTTTCCGCCGAACATTCCGAAAACTGCACGGGAATATGCGGCAATATCGAGGTCATCAATTCCCTTTTTATATTTTGCTCTTTCGTCCAAGACGGCGATATTCTCCATTTTATCAACGCGGTAGTGCTTTATCATATCCGCGTCGTTATCAAAAGCAATCAAATAATAATTTTCGTCGTCCCAGGTGAGTGCCTTCGGGGAAACAATATATTGTTTTCCGTCGTGACGGCGAACTTTCTTGATTTTTTTCGGTGAATTTTCGTCTATTACCCATTCATAATAGTAAAAGCCGATTTTCTTCTTTGAGTTTATTGCTTCGTAAATACTGTCAACATTATAGTAAATCTTTTCGTTTGACATCTTCACGCGGTTTGAAACGATAACCTGTCGGTGAAGTTTCTTTGCATCAGATGCACTTGCCAACTGTTCTATCTTTTTTATCAGTTTATTTGATTTTCGCTCGGTGATAAACTTTGAGGACTGAACGCTGTCAACAAGAAGTTTCAGTTCGGCAAGTTCGAACTCTCTGCTTCCTATATAATACTTTGTTGTCTTTGATTTTGTACGGCAGATATCATAGCCGAAATCTTCGAGAGTTTTCAGGTCATCATATATGCTTTTTCTCTCTGCCGTAATGCCGTTTCTGTCAAGGTAGTCGAGAATTTCTGACAAAGTTACGCCGTTATTTTCGTCTGTATTTTCCAAAAGGTATTTTACTATAAACAGCAATTTCTGTTTTTGTTTCGGATTTTTCGGCATAGTTTTCTCCTTTTACATTGTAATATATTGAGCAAG
>JAZLJE010000141.1:0-10743 GCA_045617705.1 Ruminococcus sp. | reverse complement strand
TTCCCCTACCCGAAAAGGAATACTCGGAACGCAGGAATTAAACGCAAGATTGCAAGAAGTTATCAACCCCAAAAGCAAAGATAAAGCGGAAGTGACTTCTGCTTTTTATACTCTACGCGAAGGCGACAAGGTTATGCAGGTAAAAAACAACTACAATATACCGTGGACAAAGAAAAACGGTGAATTCGGTGAAGGGGTTTTCAACGGAGATATCGGAAAACTTTTTGAGATAAACAAAGCATCAAAAACCGTCAAAGTTATCTTTGATGATAAAATTGCCGTCTATGATTTTGACTCTGTCTCTGACCTTGAACCGGCGTATGCTACTACCGTTCACAAAAGTCAGGGAAATGAATTTGAGGCAGTAGTAATGCCGATGTGCAATATTGCACCGCAACTGATGTATCGTAATCTTTTGTATACAGCCGTTACAAGAGCAAAGAAGTTGCTTATTCTTGTCGGCAACGAAAATGCGTTGAAAACTATGGTAGACAACAACAAAAGAATTTTGCGTTATACGGGACTCAAAGAGTTTTTACTCAGGGGTGAATGATGAGTATTATTAGCAAGATAATTTCTCTTTTGTATCCTTGTCGTTGTCCGTACTGTCGAATTATCGTTGAAGAAAACGAATACGCCTGTGAAAAATGCAAGAATGATTTTCCGAAAGAAGATATACTATCGGGTGCATACGGTCACAAATGTGTTTCACCTTTTCCCTACAAAGATAATTACAAAAAGGCTCTGCTTTCTTTTAAATTTCACGACAAAGAACAGTATGCACCGTTGCTGTCTGTTCCGATGTACGATTGCATTAAAAGGCAATACGGCGACATAAATTTTGATATAGTTTCCTGTGTTCCTATGCACAAAAAGGACCTTGCTAAAAAAGGATATAATCACTCACAACTTTTGGCAAAAGAAATTGCAAAACTTTTAGGCGTTTCATACATAGACACTTTATCAAAAATAAAACTTACACCAAAGCAGCACAAACTGCCGATTGCAAAACGCAAGACTAATCTTAAAGGTGCTTTCAAATTAGTCAATAAAGAAACAATCAAAGGCAAAACAATTTTGCTTGTTGATGATGTTATCACAACGGGATGTACCTTGTCATTTTGCTCAATGGAACTTTCAAAAGGTAAGCCTAAAAATATATACTGCGTTACACTTACCAATGCGACTGTTAAATTTTAGCACCTTGAAATACATTCGCTTTTGTAGTATAATCAATCTTTGAAAGGAGCGTTACTATGGATATTGCTCTTGATTTAGGTACTGCTAACACAAAACTGAAAATAAATGATGACTCTATCGCTATTGATGAGCCTTCTGTTATTGCATACGATGTGGAAACAAACGAAATTCTCGCTTTCGGTGATGAAGCATACAGAATGCTTGGCAGAACATCAAAAAGAATTAGTGTTGTTTTTCCGCTTGAGGGCGGAGTTATCGCCGAGTCGGGTTTGGTCGAAGAACTTGTTAACATCTTTCTTTGCGAAATATGCACAAGCAGAGTTGTTATGCCAAGGGTTGTTGCCTGTATTCCCGGTGAGATTACCGAGGTTGAAAAACGCGCGGTAGTCAACGCTATCTCCTCTTTCGGAGTAAGGCGAGTTCTGCTTATCGAAGCAACAAAGGCGGCGGCTTTCGGCTGCGGTCTTGACATAATGAGCGCCCACGGAAATATGCTTGTCGATATGGGTGCAGGTACGGTTGACATCGCCGTTATGACTTTGGGCGGTGTATCCGCAGGCAAGACCATCAAAAATGCAGGCAACGCCATGGATGAGGAAATCATCAAATACGCAAGAAGAAAACATAACCTTATCATCGGAAAGGCTATGGCTAAATCTTGCAAAGAAAGTATCGCCTGTGTTATCCGTCCCGAAAAAGAACTGGTTTTCAGACTCAAAGGCAGGGATGCACTGAAAGGTCTGCCGAAATGGGTTGATGTTACTTCCACGGAAATAATGCAGGTTATTGCCGATATCGGTGTCGGAATAATCAATGGGGTTGTAGATGTACTTGAAGAAACACCGCCGGAACTTATCGGTGATATTCACACAGACGGTATTACACTTACAGGCGGGCTTTCGCAACTTATCGGTATGAAAGAACTTCTTGAAAAAGAAACAGGCATCAAGATAAGACAGTCAAAAAATCCCGCTGATGCGGTTGTAAACGGGTGCTTCAAAGCGACATCATACATTGATGAAGCAGAAGCACAAAAAGATACACTAAACCCACTGATGATGGTATATTAAAACTCATATAGACATAAAAAATGCTGTTGGTAAAAGCCAACAGCATTTTTTCAATTCTTTTTCTTTTGTATTCTGTATGAAATTTTCAACAAGAATTTTTCGGAAACAAAACGACGGAAAAAAACTCCGAGTTTTATTATAGTTCCGGGGATAATGATGAGTTTGCCTTTTAATGCTTTGTCTACACCTAATTTTGCAACATATTCGCTCGGAAGTCCGACAAGGGCAAATTTTACATTTGCTACATCGTTGAACTCGGTATTCACAGGACCGGGACACAAAACAGAAACGCTGACTTTGCTTTTCTTTTGTCGCAGTTCCTCATATATCGCTTCCGACAAGCGAAGAACATAGTTCTTTGTTGCATAATATGTTGAAAGCAACGGTCCCGACATAAATGATGCCGACGACGCAACATTCAGGATAATTCCGCTGTCACGCCTGACAAAATCTTTTAGGAACAGTTTTGTCAGAATATGAAGTGCCTTTACATTTGTATCGACCATTTTCATTTCCATATCAAGGTCGGTTTTGACAAATTCGCCCGCGAGCCCGAAACCTGCGTTGTTTATCAGCATATCGATATTCTCGTCTTTGGTTATTTTGTAGAGGTCAATTACTTCGTCTTTGTCTGACAAATCTGCAGTAATTCATTTTACATTTACATTTTTTAACTCGTTTTTTAACTCATTTAATCTTTCTTCTCTGCGGGCAACTATAATCAAATCATAATTTAGCGAGGCAAGATACCGAGCCATATCTCTGCCTATTCCCGAAGATGCACCTGTAATTAACGCTTTCATAGAATACTCCTTTTTCTTTATTATATCCAATAATATTGTAATCTAAAAGCGTCATTTATTATTCTAAATTCGAATTATAATATATTTAGTGGGTTAATCTGCGTTTACAGAAACTTTTTTCTCCGCAATGGGGGCATTTAAGATATCGGGTTGTCAGAGAATGAGGTCCTGCAATATATGCTCCCGCTGACGGGACAAAGCGTTTACCGCATTTTCGACATTCATAAGTTCCCGATTTCATATCGAGTACAGCCGCAATAAAAATTCCGCCTGCCATAATGATAATTGCTATCACTATAAGTAAAATCCGTAGCCATGTTTGCATTTCAAAACTTCCTGCAAGTGCAATAATCGTGCATCCTCCCAGTATGCAGATAAAACAGGATATCAGCGATAAAAGTATATTCTTTTTGCTTTCTTCTTTTTCTTTCATTAAATCCACCAAAATCATCTCCGCTTTCTCTTTATATTTTGAGTCGTGTATTCTTTCGCCGGACAAAAGTTCGTTTACGCTTATAGAAAGAATTTCACACAAAGGTATCATCAATGATACTTCGGGAAGTCCTTTGCCTGTTTCCCACTTGCTGACGGTTTTGTCGCTTATCAAAAGCGAGTCTGCAAGTTCACGCTGAGTAAGGGACTTACTCTTTCTTTGCTCAGCTATAAACTTTCCGATTTTTACTTGATTCATAAGAACACCTCTCTTTGCTTTATGCGAGATTATTTTACGAAAATTTCAGTAAAAATAACACCCACGCTCCGTAGAATGCGGGTATTATCTAAAAATTCTATAATTTTTCTGCTTGTATCAATGGTGGAAAAGTCTCATTGATGTAAACGCCATAACCATACCGTATTTATCGCAACGCTCGATAACAAGGTCATCGCGGATTGAGCCACCTGGTTCTGCGATATATTTTACACCGCTCAAATACGCTCTGTCGATATTATCGGAAAACGGGAAGAAAGCATCAGAGCCGAGGGCTACATCTGTTATTGTAGAAAGATATGCTTTTTGTTCTTCGTCGGTAAACGGTTCGGGACGGGATGTAAAGTAGTTTTGCCATACGCCGTTTGCACAAACATCTTCCTCATTTTTATTGATATAGCCGTCGATTACATTATCTCTGTCGGGGCGTTTGAGTTCACTCTTAAACGGAAGATTAAGCACTTTTTCGCATTGGCGTAAGAACCAAGTGTTCGCTTTTGTTCCCGCAAGGCGAGTACAATGAATACGCGACTGCTGACCTGCACCGACACCGATAGCCTGTCCGTCATAGGCAAAGCATACGGAATTTGACTGTGTATATTTCAAAGTTATAAGCGAAATAATCAAATCCCGAACGGCAGAATCGGGCAAATCTTTATTTTTTGTCACGATATTGCTTAAAAGTTCACGATCGATTTTAAAATTGTTTCTGCCCTGCTCAAAAGTTATGCCGAAAACCTGTTTATGCTCTATTTCATCAGGAACATAATCGGGGTTTATTTTTACTATATTATAGTTGCCTTTGCGTTTTGATTTTAGGATTTCCAAAGCCTCTTTCTCATATCCGGGTGCGATAATTCCGTCGGACACTTCGCGAGCGAGCATCTTTGCCGTTGTAACATCGCAAACATCGGACAAGGCAATGAAGTCACCGAAAGAGCACATTCTGTCGGTACCTCTTGCTCTTGCGTAAGCACACGCAAGGGGTGAATCGTCAAGACCTTCGATATCATCAACGAAGCAGGCTTTCTTCAACTTTTCGGGAAGTTTGATGCCGACAGCCGCAGAAGTAGGGCTGACATGCTTGAAAGATGTAACGGCGGGAAGTCCCAGCGCAACTTTAAGTTCTTTGACAAGTTGCCACGAATTGAATGCGTCAAGAAAGTTGATATATCCGGGGCGACCGTTTAGTATTTCTATCGGCAAATCGCTGCCGTCGTGCATAAAAATTTTTGACGGTTTTTGGTTAGGATTGCAACCGTATTTTAGTTCAAATTCTTTCATTTTCTTTCCCCTTATCACTCTTTATTTTTGTTTATCAGGCGGGTTTGAGTTTCGCCGTTTTCAAGATTTATGTATCTTACATAAAGCGAAATTTTGTTGTCTTCATCGAGTGCGTTCCAAAGATTATCTGCAAACACATCAATATCGTTATCAACAAAAATACGCTGTGGCTCACCTTGGAAAGTCGGTATCGGATTTCCGTCACAAACATAGGTATGTATAAAATGTCCGAGCCCGTTGACAGAGGGATAAGAAAAGCCGTATCTTGCACAGCAAGTGCCTTTTTCATCAATGCTTTTTAATATGCTCATTTGATAGGAAAAGTCATTGTTTTCGAAAGTCAGCATACCGCTGATACGCGGGGTAAAATTCGGAAAATCAGGCTCGAATTCGCGGGTTTCGAGCGCTTCGAAAAATGTTTTTCCGTTTGCTAAACCGTCATAGATTGTATCAGTTTGGTCGCCGTTTGTAACGATGAGTTTATTTTCAAACTGACGAACTGCGGAATAGATAATCAAACTCGGGTCTTCGACCTTTGATGCATCAAAAGGCTCTGTGAAAACTTCGGCGTTTTTCTCTGTGAAAATTCTGTTTCGCGAATTACTGCTCCTGCCCATAATGAAATAGGCGGTGCATGCGTTTTTGCCGTCTTTCGTTTTGCCGATTATAATTCCTCTGCCGGGGTATGTATTACCTTTTAGCAGTTCTTGTACTTCATTGATTTTGTAAATATCCATATCTCTCTCCCAATGTGTTTTATAATTTATCAATTATTCTTTTGATGCTTCGGTGTGCGTTATCCAATACTCTCCGTATTTATATCCCGATTTACCAATCAAAAAATTATCTGATTTTTTATAGCCTGCTTTTTTGAGAGCGTTTATTCGTTCAATCGCATATATCGGTGCTTTTGTAATGACACCTTTACCGCCTACCAATTTTTCAACTTTTGGAGTGAGCAGTGAAAAGATTTCGAATAAAGCGTCTTCCCTCTCATAATCACTTCGAACATCTACTCTCAAAATACAGGTATTATTAAAAGCGTCCTCTGATACGTGCAGGCACAACTCAACTGTTCCGATAACTTCACTCGTTATTTTGTCAACAATCGAAAGTCTTGTAAACCAGCCGTTATCAAAAGCCGTTTGCCAAAAGGCGAGGACTTCTTTCATTTTCTTTATAGTATCATAGTAAAAATTATCGCCATCACAGTTATCGCTGTTAAAAAACGGCAAGGCATTTTTATCGCTGTAAACTTTTAGTAAAGCGTCGTAATCGTCATTTTCAATCAGTCTAATTATAAAATTATCGCTATCGAAAACGGGACAATTTTCATAAGTGTTCATACTTCACCTCAAACAAAAACAACTGTTTTCCAGTAAATCTGAAATTGACTATACATTATTTATTCTTTGAAATCTAAACAACCGTTTCAATATTGCTCGCTATACCGGGGATTTATCAGCCTGTTTTTCTGACTTATCGGGGAAAATCAAACTGAATACAACAAGGCATACCACACCGACTATCATCACTCCGAGAGTTCTGTCGATGAAAATAAACAAATTAAAAATATGACAGATTGCAAGCATAATACTGCATATAACGGATATTATTGTGCCTGTTTTTGATGCTTTCTTCCAGAATACTCCGAAAATCATCGGAGCAAACAAAACTCCGGTTGTCAACGGTGAAAAATAAAAAGCGACCTTTATGATAGACGAAAAATGCGTTGCAGCCACACCGGAAGCAATTGTTGCAATAACTAATGATATTCTGGATATCAGCAGGGACTTTTTGCAGTCCTGATTTTTATTCGATATCACTTTTTGGTAAAAATCTCTTGTAAAGCCTGTGGAAATGCTTGCCATAAAACTGTCGGCACTTGTGAGCAACGCCATCATTACGACGGCGGCAAAAATGTATCCCACCCACGTTGGAAGAACATTTGAAATTAGTACATTCATCACATCTGCATCCGATGTTGTGAAAAACAAGCGGTTGACAGCAGAACCCATCAGCCCTATCGGAAGTGCCAGAAAAGCCAGAGCACACGCTCCTATAAGAGATGCTTTTCGAATAGAAGAAGAATTTTTTGCAGATTGGTAACGGGTAAAGGTGTCGTAATTTATCATAGTGCCAAATATGATTGGTACAGTTGAATACATAAATGCTGAAAATGCACTTTCCGATGAAAATACAGGTTCGCTGACTAATGAAGAGAATGAACTGCCGCTTTGTTGCAATGCACCAAGTGAACTGCCGCCAACGATGGGCAGAAGAATCAAAATAACTCCAAACTGGAGAGCATCTGTTACAGCAACTCCCCACATACCGCTTAGCAGTGTAAACAGAATAATTGCTGTTGTGCATATCCATACGGCAGTATTATAATTTATTCCAAATGAAGAAGCAAGTTGTGCAAATGCAATAATCTGGCTTGTGGACATAGCAAGTAAGGTCAGTATATATGTAGCAGAATGGTACATTCTAAGAAAATTTGACTTTCCGTACCTTGCTTCCATAAAATCAGGCGGAGTGACTGCGCCGTTGACTTTTTTGTATTTCGGTCCGACAATACTTGCACCCACCAGCGCAAGTGCCATACCAATAATAGGATACATTCCGGGCCAAAAGCCCATTTTTGCGCCTTGCTGGATGCCACCGATTAGAGATGTACCGCCGAACTGCGTTGCAGCCATTGAAAGGGCAACAACCAAAAGCGGTATTTGTCCTCCTCCAATCATATAATCTTTCGTAGTTTTTATTCTCTTTGAAAGAAGCAGAGAAATAAAAGCCAAAACAATCATAATAGCAATCAAAATTACCATTATATATTCCTTCTCTATACTTTATTACTATCTTTTGATATCAATGCAACTGTTTCGACATGGTGGGTTCGCGGTCAAGAAACATTCGCTCCAAAATGGGTATATCTCTATTGCCTAAATTTCATTTTCCTGACTATGTAATATCTTTTCTTTTATTCTGTTTGCTGCTTCAATATGCATAATCCAATGTCTTGAGAGAGGCATTTTTATTAGCCCTGATATATCTTTGTTACACCAATAATCAATCAACCAAACTGCATCCTCATCATCTGAAACAACACCAAGTTTTGAAATACGTTTCTTATCGTCATCCCCAAACTTTCTCTTAATATCTTCGTAATGCAGACTTTTTAGCCATTCATCGGTACTTGTTTTTACCGCTAATGCATACTCATACAAAATATCCATGTTAAGTTTTTTAGAAAACTCTGCAATTTCTTGCTTTTCAAGTTCATTTCCTGTAGTTAGAATATCCGCCCCAATTATCTTATCAAAGTCGTTTTCAAACAAGACTTCGTTTTTTTCTCTAATCAATGAGTTTACCACAATATCTTCAATTCGAATTATATGCCAAATGGAATATGCTATCGTTTTAGAGTGATAGCCGTCAAAGTTAATAAACGGAATTGCACAATAATCTTCAAAAGACAATATCTGTTTCCACGATAACATTTCCTGCATCAATATTTCTCGTAATTCCAAGAACTCTTTTATACCCTCTTGAAATGATGCTTTTTTCAATTTACTCTGCGCTAACTTATTCTTATCAGACCATTCTCGATTCATCAATCTACACCTCCGTATTTTGATATATCAATAATCAAAACACAGAGAAAATTAATGGGGGGCATTTTCAGTTTGTTTTCTGTTCAGTTTATATATCATAATTATCAATTTTCCCCCCCATATATTTACTTCATTTTGCAACACAAAAAATTATCAATAATATAAAGCTCCGAACTGCTGCATTCGGAGCTTAATTTCACTCTAATAAACTAAAAACAAACTTTGTTATCATTGGCATTACAAAGAAAATTAATGCTATCAAGTAATCTACGCCTTTTTGGGAATCAATTCTAAACACCAAAAAATACAGAGCAGCAAAAACAGCCCCCAAAATTATTACCGGTGCAGCCTTCCTTAATAATAATTTTAAATTGTGTTTGCCCACGCTTTCGTTAATCAACGACTCTCTAAATGCCTTAAAGTTTTCATCTAACTTAACCTTTTCTTTTAGTTTTCTGGAATTAAGCATCCAAGGATTCTGATCAATATAGTTTTTGAATTCAGAGTATCCTTCATAATCATGCATAGAAATAATAAAATCTTGGCAATCAGGTTGTGCTCTTTCTACAACCTTTGTATCCAACTTATAAAAGCATACCGATACCATTGTATGGTTTTCAGGTAATTCAAAATCTTCGGAGCTATGATTATGTATTATTATTTTTGAAGGGCCAATAAATTCGGGATCTAAAGTTGTACCAATATGTCCTAAACCATTAGCGGTAAATGATACTTTAGAATGATATGTCCCTGCAATTTTGTTCGTAACATATAATACTTCATTGGTAAAAATAACTGCAGAATCAAACGCAGGAATTTTAATCACTCTTTTTTCGTTATCGTATATACTCTTTTTTGTTTTCAACGACCAAGCAAATCTGCTTGCCGATAAATCTACAGAAGCTCCTTTAATAATTAAATGTTTTGTCGGATAAATATAAATATTCTTTCCAAATTCACTGTAAATGTTTTCAATACTTAGCATAGTCCACCACCCCAAAAAGAAAAACTCAAAACTCTTTCTAACTTAATACTACAATGAACTCAAAACATTGTCAATAATATTTATTTGTGTCAGGTTTCAACTTGATATGAAAAAAATTAATATTTTGCCTTGTTCTGTCTCTGCGTAAACATATAATTCTAAAACATTCATATTTATCATCACAGCAGAACAATCTAAAGTGGTTTTTATTATTCTGTTTCGACTGCCGCTTATCCCCTCAAGTCCCATATCAAATGCAGTATGGTTTGATAATGCAACATCCCAGTTGTTTTCTGCTGTGATTCTCATAAACTTTCTAACACATTCTATTTGTTGCTTTTTCCCTTCCTCATCGTTATATAGCGGAGTTGCTCCGCCAAAAAGACATACTGTGTGCTTTTGGGCGTTTTCACACACACGGGAAAAATAAAACTCATACAGCCTTTTGTGTGACAGTGTGAAGAAACGACCTTGATGCTTTTATCACCGCAGTCGATTACATCGCCGTCACCGATATAGCAAACTATTTTAAAGTCTTTTTAACTTTTAGAGGGCGCTTTTTCATTTGTCATTATACATGTGATTTCTTTATGTTTTGAAAACACTCTGTTCCAAATAACACTCGCACAACTTGTAGAATCTCACAGTGTTCCATCTGGATCAAAAATAATAGCACTAATCAAATTTTATAATTCCCACCATATACTCGAAACAAGAGAACTACCGACTCCACATGATGGGTTCGGGGGAACATATCGACGGGGGTTAATTCTTCTACGGAATAATTATCCTCTGCAAACAAGGCTAAATCGCGAGCGAGAGTAGCGGGGTCGCAGGAAACATAGACAACCCTTTTCGGGGACATCTGCGAAATTGCTTTTATCAAATCTTCTGTCAGTCCTTTCCGCGGAGGGTCCACTACTACCACGTCGGGGATAATGCCGTCTGCTCTTAATTTTTCTGCTGCTGAAGAAGCGTCGGCACAGAAAAACTCGGCGTTTTTGATATTATTCGCCCTTGCGTTTTCTTTTGCGTTTTCAACTGCCTGCTCAATTATCTCGACACCGTAGAGTTT
>JAZLJE010000140.1:0-4817 GCA_045617705.1 Ruminococcus sp. | reverse complement strand
TAATCGAAAGATTAACAAATTACAGCAAATACTTAAATTTTACTTATACCGCTGCTTCAATTTTTTGGAGCAGGGTATAAGGGAGTATTTCGAGATGATACTTTTGAAATCCCCCCTTATACCCTGCTTATATACGAAACTATTATTGGAAACTATCAAAGGTTTAGATTCTAGGAGGAATGTACTATGAAATACGAAAGAAAGACGAAGATACTTTCGATGATTTTGTGCGTAGTAATGCTAATGTCTGCGTTCACTGTCTTGACGACGGTATCGGCATTTTCGGAGGATACTTCCGGTGTCACCGTCTTGTCAGACGGCAAGGCAGTCGATACAGTTGAACTTGCACAGAATAAAAAAGTAACACTTACCGCTTCATCTTTGTCAAACGGTACATATCAATGGCAAATTCTTGCTAACAAATATAAGGAGTTATGGACAGATATTTATGGCGAAAAGAATGCCAAGTTAGAAGTTTCATATCCTATGGTAGCAAATGTTCTTGATGTTAATAATACCGCTTATGTTCGTTGCGCCCTCATTTCCTCCGATGGCGAAGTTGCAACATACAGCAAACAAATCGCAGTAAAGGTTACAAAGCCGGAAACCGAAGTAAAGCCTGCAAAGAAAGAAAAGTCACAAGGCGTAAATCTTGTTTTCGGCAACGATAAACACGGCGAAATCACATCAAAAAGCGAACCCGAAGTAGTCGCTTCAAAAGATTTTGATTACTCTAAGTTCGAAGAAGTTTACAACAATATCTACGGTGAAACACAGGCAGCAACTGAAGAAGAAACCGTTCTCGCAACAGAAAATCCCACAGAAGCAACACAGCCTGCTACCGAAGATAAACAGGAAATCGCAAAAGTCGGTGCCGACTACTCCTACTATCAGATTATTATTCAATATCTGTATGAGGATGAGTCAATCGCGTTCCAGCCCTTTGTTGCGACTGTAGCGTCAGGTCAATCGCTGAAAACTACTGTATCTTGTCCGAATATCGTAGGTTATATCCCGTTTGTAGACGATGTACAGACAAGTTCAATTACATTAGACTACGACAGCGTTACAAAATCAGAAACTATCACAGTTATCTACAAACCCGATAATGTTAAGTATAAGGTTCACTTCCTTTTCCAGAACACCACTAACAACCTCTACACCGAAGATGTATCTATGCTTTACACAGGTACAGGAAAAACAAATTCAGAGACTCCGAATGCTGATATTATTGCCGCATTTGCTGATAAAACAGTCGGTTTCACACCTGTTGCAAACGAGCCTATGGTTATCGCAGCCGACGGTTCTACTGAACTTACACTTAAATATGACCGTAACTACTACTTGATGTACTTTGAACTCGGCGAAGGCGGTTACGGAACAGAGTCTATCTACGCAAGATACGGAACACAGATAAATGTAAACGAGCCTACCCGTGCAGGTTACCTCTTTGCATATTGGCTTGATGAAACATCAACAAAGGTTGATACTCCGAAATCCGTTCCCGCAAAGAATGTAAACTACACCGCTTTCTGGACTGCTACAAAGACAGGCTATACAATCGTATATTGGAGAGAAAATGCCAACAACGATAACTACAGTTTCTGGGGTGCCCAGACAGTATATACCCACCAAAGGGCTGAACACGGAAAATCAAGAGGCTCAGATATCATTTCCGGTGACCTTGTTGACGGTTATGATGATATTCCTCAAAGTTTGAGCAGTGCTACTGTATCATACAAAAAGGGCGGCGGTACCGATACTACCGAAACCGTAAACGAAAAACCGCTGTTTACTTATAACGCAGCAAAGACAGATAAAAATGTTGTAGTTAAGGCTGACGGTTCTACTATCGTAAATGTTTATTATACTCGTAACAAATATACAATTAGTTTTGTAAACAGAACAGGTACAGAATTATATAGAATCACAGCAAAATATGAACAGAGTATCGGTACACAATGGCCTACTCGTGAAAAAGAAGGATTTTCAAATCTTGACTACTACGAAGTAAGATTTGCTCATATGACAAGCAGTAGCGAAGATCAAAAGTCAAAGGTTGTTACTATGACTTATGACTGGTGTATGCTCGACGATTCAAAAACGATTACTGCTACAATGAGAACAACTTCCACCACATCTAACGATAAACTCCACTATATGGCGGAAAGTTTTGACCAGATATCTCCCGAAAAGAGTCCTTTGAGAAGAAAGTATAACAACAAGTACTACGATGCTATGCCCGAATATGAGCAGACTGTAGCGAATGACTCCGGTTGGAGAGCAAAGACAATTACCGGACTCGAAAACCAGGGCAAAACAGAGAACTCTAACGAGATTTGGTTCTACTACGACAGACTCTCATACAAATTGAGTTATGTAAATTATAACCAGAAAGAAGCCGAAAAGGTTGAAACCGTAAAATACGGTGCTCCGCTTAAAGATTACGACTACACACCGAAATATCCGACAACTTTGGAGCCCGGCGCTTTCGTATTCGATACATGGTACACAACCCAACAGTGCTTCCCCGGTTCGGAGTTTGACTTTGAAAACGAAACAATGCCCGCAGGTAATGTTGGTTTGTTCGCAAATTATCTGCCCGCAACTCACAATATTCAAGTTTACTTAACAGGTGATTTGACCGAGTTGTTCCCGACAGAATACGATGACAAGACCGGCGGACATCATACCTACAACCCCGAATTTACGGTAAACCACGGTGATGACCTTGTCGGAAAACTTCCGCTTGACTATCAGTACGAAGGCCTTGACCTTGCCGGTTGGTTCTACTATGACGATTTAGGCGAAAAACGCGGATATACTCCCGAAATGAAGATTAACCGTGATATGAAAATCTTCGCAGAGTGGAACTCCGACAAAATCGTTTCTTACGAAGTTCGCTACGAACTTGAAGACGGCACCGAAATTGCAGAACCGACAAAGGGTACTGCTTTGGCAGGAAGGTCAAAGGTATTCTTCGCAAAAGGCGAAATTGATTGGTACCCCGAGTACAAACATCTTGTTGATGAGCACTTGTTCCCGCATGTCGGCTCCCACGTTATCGTATTGAATGTAGACGAAACGAAGAATGTATTTACCTTTGTATATATGTATCGTGACTATGTTCCGTATATTGTAAGATATGTTGAAGTCAACACCGAAACCGAACTTGCACAGTCAAAGCAGGTTTTGAACAACACAAGTTCAAATGTAAACGAAATCTTCGTTCCGGTTGACGGTTACCGTCCCGATATGTATCAAAAGAGTCTTACGGTTTCCGTAGAAGGACCGAATGTTCTTACATTCTACTACACTCCCGATACACAACATGCTATTTACAGAATAGCATATTACTACGAAACTCTGTCCGGTGAGTACGGCGAGTTGAGAAGTATGGAGTATGTTGAAGAAGTCGGTGCGGATATCAGACAGAGAGTTCTTGCCGAGCGAGAGGATATTCCGGGCTTTAGTTACAACGAAAGTAAATCTCACATCCCGCCGGCAGGTACTCTTACAAAAGACGGTATGAACTTTGAGTTCTACTACGACAGAAACAGTTATCCCTATACCGTCCGGTACTTAAACTTCGATACAAAAGAGCCTGTTCAAACTCAGAAGACAGACACGGCTAAATTTGAATCTGTTGTAACAGAAACCGCTCCTACTATCAAAGGTCTTGACCTTGTCGGAGATGCTTCGAAAGATATCACAATCACTTTGAACGAGGACGAAAATATTGGTATTTTCTATTACAAAGACCAGCAAGTTTCAATTAACTATCGTCGTGTAGGTCCTGTATCCGAGACTTCATCCGAGATGAAAGTCTACGAACCCACCGATATGACTTTCGACGGCGGTACACTTGATATGGCAAGCGAAGATGTTACTGCCGTAACAACAGGCGTATCCGGTTCGAAGCCGACTGTCGGCACAGGCTACAGGTTTGCAGGTTGGTTTACCGATGCTGATTGTATAACGGCTGTTGACTCCTCATGGGTTGACGAAGGTACAAACAAACTGACTCCTCAAAAGAAAGACGGAGTTTTTGAAACGGCTACCTACTATGCTCTGTTTGTTCCGACAAATACAACATTAAAAATTCGTCGTGACGAAGTTGACGGTGACGATACATTTATCTACCATATCGTAGGTAAGGCTACATTTACCGAAGAAACAGTTGATATATTCGTAACTCTTCATGGCGGTAATGTTGTTACAATAACAGATGTTCCGCTTGGTGAATATACAATCACCGAACAAACAGGCTGGACATGGAGATACGACACCGACGGTAAGACAGTTACCAAGAATGTTGTTTCCGACGAAAGCAAGAATGTCTTTGATTACAGCGGTAAAAAGACTATAACAACTTGGATTTCAGATACAGTAACAAAACTCAACGAGTTTATTAAAGAATTAACTAACTGATGGGAGGGGCAGAAAAGTGAAATTAGATAAGAATAAAAAACGCTTAGCGGTCATTATCATTGCCATCTGCCTCTGTCTTGTTGCTGTCGGCGGAATTATAGCGTATCTCATTGATATTTCTGAACCAATGGAAAACATCTTTACTCCCGTAAATGTTAAGGTCGAAATTAACGAAGACTTTAGCGGAGAGGTAAAGAAGGATGTTACCGTTAAGAATATCGGAAATACAAACGCTTATATCCGCACAGCAGTTGTAGTAAACTGGCAGAATGACAAAGGTCAGGTTCTTGCTAAGGACTGCGTTGCAGGCACTGACTATACCGTTACTTTTGCCGAGGGTACAAACTGGGCAAAAAGTTCAACAGACGGTTACTGGTATTTCAAAA